>NZ_CP150886.1:907924-1210566 GCF_038050375.1 Okeanomitos corallinicola TIOX110
AAATTTCTGTGAATGTGTAGAGACAATTTTCAGGAAATAAGGATAAACCAGTTTCTCTTTCTGCGCTAATGGTAGCTAAAGGATAAACTTCTTGAATGGCTTCAGTTAGATGAGATTGAAGACTAGGGTTTTTTTGTAAGAGTTTCTCTAACCGCAGACGTTGTTCTTTGATGGTTAATTGCCAACTTCGAGAACGTAAATTAGGCTGAAATTGCCATTTTAAGAGGTGCATAATTAAAACTTCTAATCTGCTTTCTAATTGTCGCTTTTCTGAACGTCCCATGTCTTCTATTTCTTCGGCGATATTATGCCAATCTATTTGATGGTGTTGTCCAGTTTTTAATAGTTGTACTTGTTCCTGTGTCCAAGCATAAAAGTCATTTTCGTGGGTGCTTAAGTTCATAAGTTCTCCATACCGAAATTAAATTATTCCATATATAATGAAGGACTTTTAAAATATTTTCTCAATACATAATAAAATTTTTGCCACACTTATATTGTGGTATCATAAATATTTTGGCGATTTATTTATCTATCACCTACTGCCAAACAAATGATCTAGATATAATTAAAAAACGAGCGTGGAGGGATTTGAACCCCCGACCCACAGAACCGGAATCTGTTGCTCTATCCACTGAGCCACACGCCCAAAATAATCTAATCCCAATTATAACATCTTTTTTCCAAGTTTGGGGAAATTACCATCAAGAATTTTAATTAGCTTTTACAAATATTCTGCGGGGTTGACTGGTGAACCATTGCGACGGACTTCAAAATGGAGATGGGGTCCTGTGGATAAACCTGTAGAACCGACTGCGGCGATCGCCTGTCCTTTTTCTACTCTTTGTCCTTCGCTGACATACAATTGGCTACAATGGGCGTAGAGTGTGGTCATTCCTTTACCATGATCAACAATCAAGGCTTTACCATAACCACCATACCAACCCGCAAATATCACTACACCGGAATCTGCGGATCTGATGGTGCTACCATAACCAGCAGCAAAATCTAATCCTGAGTGAAAACGACGATATCCGAGAATCGGGTGTGTTCTCCAACCAAAGGGACTACTGGTAGGTGCATCGCTGGGAAAAGCAAAGATACCAGTACCACGAATCCAAATTTTACTGTTAGCTTTAGCGCGTGCTTCTCTTTCTTCTTTAGCTTTTTGTTCGGCAATTTTTTGTTGAATTAAAGTTGTTAAACTTTCTGAATCTTGTTCTAATTGTTCTTGTGCTGCTGCTAAGGCTAGACGATCACTATTTAACCTTTGAATTAAATCTGTTTGTAATTCTGCTTGGGATTGATAATCGGCTTTTTGGGCTAATAATTGTTCTCTAATAATAGCAATTTGATTTTTTTGTTTTTCTACTGCTGTTTTTTGTTGAATTAAAAAATTCGCATCTTCTGTCAGTTTATCTAAAATCTTTTGATCTGCTTGATAAACTAACTTTAAGCGTTGACGACGATTAATAAAATCACTTAAATTTGCACTTTGTAAGAGAACAGCTAAACCTTGAGAAGACTGGGAACGCTGGAGAAATCTTAATCTAGCTATGGTTGCTAATCTTCTTTGTTCATAGTTTTTTTCTGTAATTACTAATACTTCTAGTAATTTCCCCAGACTGTCATTAGCCAATTTTAAGCGATTTTCACTTTCTTGAATTTGGCTATTTGTAGATTGTAAATTATTTTCAATTCCATCTAAATGTTGTTGAGCTTGGTTTTGTAAATTGGTGAGACTGTCTTTTTTTTCAATTACTTGTTCACGCTCTTGCTGTATTTGCTGTTGCTGTTGTTTGAGTTTATCAATGTTTGGGGAAGATATACCATACACTGGTAATAATCCCACGGAAATCCACAGAATCAAAAAAAATGCCCAACATAGCCACAAATATTTAAAATTTACTTCAATTGAATTTTTCATACCTTTATTTTTAAACATTAAATTTAAACATTAAAAATATTACTTTGAGAAATAATAATTTGGTATAAGAATATCAACAATGTTTTACAGCACTTCCCGGTGTTATGAGGTACATATATAGCGGGCAAGATGCCCGCACCACAAGAGTTTCATGATTCAACTTTGTACCTCATTAGAGCGGAATCTGCTGTAATGGCAAAACATTATTTATAAAATCTATGTTATGGGTTTTGGTTAGACTGTGGTTGGGAAGGCAGGCATAGTTCCAAAAAACATAGACAAATATCTCATGCCTTTCATTTGCCGGGAATAACCCCGACTTTCTCGGACTACAACGCCACGCCACTTGCTACAAGTCGGGAAACCCGCCCAACGCAGTGGCTCCTCTATCCCTAGACTAAAAGCTGTCGGGACTACTTTACGTAAAATATTCAAACTACCGATGACTATATTTGTCTATAAATTCGGCGAAGTTTACCAATACGAGCCGGGTATCAGTTGGGCTTGTGGTCTGTTAAGTTAGTATTTTGTAGCACGTCCTTTTCTAACACAGGCGGTAACTGCGATCGCAACCAAGGTAGAATTAGCAAAAGCTAATAAAAACTTCCTCCTTGCCCAAGCTTCCTGGTAATTGGCTAAAGACCAGTTATTTTAACCAATAAGCCCTTGTGTATCTAATTTGGATATCTCATGCAGGATATGTAGCTTTGATGAATTAGGATATAGTTTACCCCTTTCGAGGAGATACTTGGTAAAAACTAATCTAATAACCATAATTTCTTGTTAAGTTAAATTAAACAACAGTGATTATTACCCAAAACCGAGAGGGTAAATTAAATTTCAGTATCAAATAATTCAGGGTTACGGAGTAAACTAAATTATGCAGCAGCTTGTTGAACAAACCGAATTAGATTACCAAAGTGAAACCTACAAAGACGCTTACAGTCGAATTAATGCCATTGTGATTGAAGGGGAGCAAGAAGCCCATGAAAATTACATTACATTAGGTGATTTGCTGCCAGAAAGCAAAGATGAACTAATTCAGCTTTCCAAAATGGAAAACCGCCACAAGAAAGGGTTTGAAGCTTGTGGACGCAACTTAAAAGTTACTCCAGACATACAGTTTGCGAAAGAGTTTTTCTCTGGATTGCATGAAAACTTCCAAATCGCAGCCAAAGAAGGTAAAGTTGTTACCTGTCTGTTGATTCAATCTTTGATAATTGAGTGTTTTGCGATCGCAGCTTATAACATCTACATTCCCGTAGCCGATGATTTTGCTCGCAAAATTACTGAAGGTGTAGTTAAAGAAGAATACAGTCACCTCAACTTTGGAGAAGTTTGGCTACAAGCAAATTTTGAAGCATCCAAAGCAGAACTAGAAGACGCGAACCGTCAAAACCTACCCATTGTTTGGCAAATGCTGAACCAAGTAACCGATGATGCCAAAATCCTGGGCATGGAAAAAGATGCTTTAGTTGAAGATTTCATGATTCAATACGGCGAAGCCCTGAGTAACATTGGTTTTACCACCCGTGATATCATGCGTCTTTCCGCCTACGGACTAGCAACCGTCTAGGGAGTAGGGGAGGTAGGGGAAGCAGGGGAAGCAGGGGAAGCAGGGGGAGAATATTTTTAACAATACCCATTCCCCAGTCCCCAGTCCCCACTATTGACACTTTATGTAGTATTTTTAAGAGTTAGAGATTATTTTCTGATTTTACGCTTTTCATAGCACACGCCTAAAATATCACTAATGTTTGGTCTAATTGGACATCTGACAAGTTTAGAACACGCTCAATCTGTAGCTCAAGAATTGGGATACCCAGAATATGCCGATCAAGGGCTAGACTTTTGGTGTAGCGCCCCGCCGCAAATAGTTGATCACATCACTGTCACCAGTATTACTGGTCAAAAAATAGAAGGACAGTATGTAGAATCTTGCTTTTTGCCAGAAATGTTAGCAAATCGTCGCATTAAGGCAGCAACACGGAAAATACTAAATGCGATGGCTCATGCCCAAAAGCATGGCATTGATATCACAGCTTTAGGTGGGTTTTCCTCAATTATCTTTGAGAACTTTAATTTAGAGCAGTTTAAGCAAGTCCGTAACCTAACATTAGATTTTGAAAAATTTACAACAGGAAATACTCACACAGCCTATATTATCTGTCGTCAGGTAGAAGCAGCTTCTAAACAACTGGGTATAGAACTATCAAAAGCCACAGTAGCGGTGTGTGGAGCAACAGGAGATATTGGTAGTGCTGTCACACGCTGGCTAGATAAAAAAACAGATGTCCAAGAATTGCTATTAATAGCCCGTAACCAAGAGCGTCTGCAAGAACTACAAGCAGAATTGGGACGGGGTAAAATTATGGATCTAGAGGCAGCATTACCCGAAGCAGATATTATAGTTTGGGTTGCAAGTATGCCTAAAGGTGTAGAAATTGATCCTACTGTGTTAAAAAAACCTTGTTTATTAATTGATGGTGGATATCCTAAAAATTTAGGCACAAAAGTTCAGCATCCAGGTGTTCATGTTTTAAATGGTGGAATAGTTGAGCATTCTTTGGATATTGACTGGAAAATCATGAAAATTGTCAATATGGATGTGCCAGAACGCCAGTTATTTGCCTGTTTTGCAGAATCAATGTTGTTGGAATTTGAGAAGTTATACACAAACTTTTCTTGGGGGCGTAATCAGATTACCGTAGACAAAATGGAGCATATTGGTCAACTATCTGTAAAACATGGATTTAGACCTTTATTAGTTTAGGAACTGAGGACTGGGAAAAATGAATCAGCTTTTGCCTCTTACCTATTCCTGATTCACCCCTGTCACCTGTCACCTGTCACCTGTCACCTGTCACCTAATCTATAACTATGGCAACAACTGAACGTAAACCGCTACTGTTGGATTTTGAAAAGCCGTTAGCAGAATTGGCTACACGCATTGATCAAATTCGTGAACTTGCAGATGAGAACTGTGTGGATGTTTCTGGGCAAATTAGCCAATTGGAAACTAGGGCGATGCAGTTACGGGAAGAAATTTTTAGCAGTCTGACTCCATCTCAGCGACTACAAGTAGCTAGACATCCTCGCCGTCCCAGTACCTTAGATTATATCCAGGCCATTAGTGATGAATGGATGGAGTTACATGGCGATCGCTGTGGTGGTGATGATCCAGCTTTAGTTGGCGGTGTGGGACGTTTGGGTGGTCAACCTGTGGTCATGTTAGGACACCAAAAAGGCCGGGATACTAAGGATAATGTCGCCCGCAATTTTGGCATGGCTGCCCCTGGAGGTTACAGAAAAGCCCTACGGTTAATGGAACACGCCAATAAATTTGGAATGCCCATTATTACCTTTATTGACACTCCAGGAGCTTGGGCAGGTATAGAAGCAGAACATCAAGGACAAGGAGAGGCGATCGCCTACAACCTGCGGCAAATGTTTTGTTTTGATGTGCCAATTCTCTGTACAGTCATCGGTGAAGGTGGATCTGGTGGGGCTTTAGGCATTGGTGTGGGCGATCGCCTGATGATGTTTGAACATTCTGTTTACACAGTAGCGACCCCAGAAGCCTGTGCAGCAATTTTATGGAAAGACGCAGCTAAAGCACCCCAAGCCGCTGTAGCTTTAAAAATTATTTCCCACGATTTAAAAAACTTAGGTATTATTGACCAAATACTACCAGAACCTATCGGTGGCGCACATTCTGACCCTTTAACAACAGCTACTACCCTTAAACAGGCATTGCTTGACAATCTGGACGAACTAAACCGTTTAACCCCGGTAGAACGTCGCCAACTGCGCTATGAGAAATTCCGCAAAATCGGAGTCTTTACTGAACTAGCCCATTAAAAATAACAGCTATAAATAATTAGCACATTAACAGTGCTATAATTGCCTATGGAAGCTTAAAGATTCTTAACAATCTGAGCAGCTATAGGCGTTTGTGTTGTGTGTTCAGCAAACAAAACTAATTTAACTGAATTGGCTAGTTTGCAGATAATTCAGTAATCAGCCTTGAATTTAGAATCTCATGATCTAAGTCAATTTATCTTGAACTGACAGATCAAACTAATGATAGGCGAGATACCCATATTGACAAAGCAACTTAGCACAAGTCAGCAAAAAATCAATTGATTTTTAGAATTATTTAATTTATGGGTGGCTGGTGACTCACAGCAGAGCCAAAAAAAATTGGAGACACCATGAGCTTTGAGCAGAAAAGACGCGCCCTAATTACTGGTGCAAGCAGTGGTATTGGTAAAGCGACAGCTTTAGCCTTTGCCAAAGTGGGAATAGATATCGCCTTAGTTAGTCGTTCTAGGGAGAAATTAGAGGGGGTAGTAACAGCAGCAAAAGCAACAGGAGTAGAAGCAAAAGCCTACCCTGTTGATCTAGCTTGTATTTCTCAAGTCAAAACCAAAATTGAAGCGATCGCCGATGACTTTGGCCCCATAGATATTTTGGTAAACAATGCCGGCATGGGATATACAGCCAATTTAGATCATATTCCCCTAGAAGACTGGCAGCGGGTGATGGACTTAAATATCACTAGCGTCTTTCAGTGCATGATGGCGATTGTGCCAAAAATGAGGCAACAAGGTCAAGGAACAATTATTAATATTGCCTCCATTGCTGCCAAACAAACCTTCCCTGGTTGGGGGGCCTACTGCGTCAGCAAAGCTGGTTTACTAGCTCTTTCTCAAACCCTAGCGCAAGAGGAACGAGCTAACGGTATTCGCGTAACTGCAATTTGTCCAGGTGCTGTGAATACGGAAATTTGGGACACAGAAACGGTTCATGCGGATTTTGATCGTGCCAAAATGTTAACCCCAGAAATAGTCGCTCAGACAATTCTGCACACAGTTTTATTACCACAGGAAACAGTGATTGAAGAATTAACCCTGATGTCTAATGCTGGTGTTCTTTAATTGTCAGAATTCACGATTCAGTAGGGGTTTAGAACTACGAAAACCCAGACAGAAGTCAGAATATTTGATCAATTCGTAGATCATCCACAACTGGTTTTTGACATCACTGTTAAAAAGCTGAGTGCTGTTAGCTGAACGCTTACAACCAATTACCAATTATCAATTACCAAGACTTATACTATGACTATTGCTGGTTCCAACGGTTCCAATCTCTCACAATCTCCTCTGATTTCTGACTTAGCACAAGCCATTAGTAGCAGACCTGATCGTAACACCCACGATGGTAAGCAAGCAGATTTGCATCCACCCTCAGAGGAGAGTATAGAGGAAATGATGGAAGCTGTGCGAACAATGCTGATAGGTGTTGGCGAAGATCCAGAACGGGAAGGATTATTAAAAACACCCAAGCGTGTAGCTAAAGCTATGAAATTTCTCACCAGTGGCTATAATCAATCTTTAGAAGAATTGGTGAATGGTGCGATTTTTGACGAAGGCCATGAAGAGATGGTGTTAGTCAGAGATATTAATTTCTTTAGTCTCTGTGAACATCATATGTTGCCATTTATGGGTAGAGCGCACGTTGCTTATATTCCCAATCAGAAAGTGGTTGGTTTAAGTAAATTGGCGCGGATTGTCGAAATGTATTCTCGCCGTTTGCAAGTACAAGAAAGGTTAACTAGACAAATTGCCGAGGCAATTCAAACCATTCTTGAACCTAAAGGTGTGGCTGTGGTGATGGAAGCTACCCATATGTGTATGGTGATGCGCGGTGTACAAAAACCTGGTTCTTGGACTGTTACCAGTTCTATGGTTGGTGTTTTCCAAGAAGATCAAAAAACCCGTGAAGAGTTCCTAAGTTTGATTCGTCATCAAGCCTCATTTTTCTAGAAATTAGAGCTTTTTAGCATTATCGCTCATCCTCAAAATTGTGTCGGGGGTGAGCGATTGGTTTATGGTTTTTTTATCTAAGGCGGAAATAGGCTAAAAGGCTTGATATAGCAAGTCACAGAGTTAAAAGTCTTTCAGTGTCTAAGTTTTAATTTTGGTTAATGTTCCAACTATTGTTAAGTTTCTTTTCTCACTACAAAAAGGAAATTCCTTATCTCCTAAAGGTATTGTCAATGCTGAGGTATTTACTGAAGTTAATGTACAGTAGTTATCTATTTTTCAAAGAACCTAAACAAAAAGTAAACAAATAAATACTTTACAACTACTGTTATATACTACATACTAACTGATATATAACTTGCTACATCAGGCAACCATCCAGATGTTAAAAGTTAAACAATCTGAAGTTGGGGGGTTAATTAGGGAATTGGGGTTACGGACTGGTTTAACTCACGAATAGTTTGCAGATGAACTCAGTGTTACTTGTGGTAATGTTAACCGTTGGGAAAATGGGCGATCGAAGCCTTCACTCAGAACAATATTTAACTAACTGTATTTAAAATAATCACTTTTTAATAGGGAATAAATATGACTAACAATGCTGACCCAAATTTTTCTCGTATAATAGAAGTATTTATTAACAGAATACAAGGTTTAAAAATGAGCTTTCCAATTGTTATAAATGCTTTTGAAAATAGTGAAAAAGAAATTCAGCAGAAATTTATTAACTTTGCATCTCAACAATCAATTACTCAAACAGATACAACTATTACTATTCCTCTTGAAAGCGCAACTAACTTTAAACAATTGTGGCAAGAAAATATGTCTTTATCTTTGGCATCAAATATTATCAAAAGAAATTTTATTATTTCATTAGTCAGTGAATTTGATATTCATTTAGCTAACTTGGTCAAAGCTATTTGTCTTACTAAACCTGAAATTCTCAATTCATCTGAAAGACATTTAAGTTTTAAAGAGTTAATACAATTTAAAACACTTGATGAAGCTAGAAATGATATTATTGATAGAGAAATAGATGGACTATTAAGAGATAGTCATGCAGAGCATTTTAAATGGTTAGAAAAAAAGTTGGGAATTGATACTTTAAGAAAGTTTTCATCTTGGAGCAATTTTATAGAAATCACTGAAAGAAGAAATTTATTTGTTCATTGTGATGGTTGTATTTCAACTCAATATTTAACAATTTGTCAGGAAAATAATGTAGACATTAATGATTATAAATTAGGAGCTTGGTTGCAAGTTGATGAAACTTATTTTAATAATGCTTATAAATGTATATTTGAAGTAGGAGTTAAATTAGTTCACGTAATTTGGAGAAAATTAAAACCTGAAGAAAGAGAATCAGCTGATACTGCACTTAATAATTTAGCTGTAGATATTCTAACATCTAATGATTATTTACTAGCAAATTTAATACTAGATTTTGCTATGCAAGAACCCAGTATTTTCAAAAAAATGGCTGACGGTACTAAATTGTTAGTAATACTTAACAAGGCGCAAACTCTTAAATGGGAAGGTAAAAATCAAGATGCTATTGATAATTTATTAAAAGATACTAATTGGAACATATTAAGTGATGAATTTAAGTTAGCAAACGCAGTGCTTATAGATAATTTTGATGATGCTTATCAAATCATGAAAAAGATAGGTAATAACTCCAAAATGATTTCAAAGATTCATTATAGAGAATGGCCAATATTTAGGGAATTTAGAAAGTCTCAACAATTTTTACAAGGTTACGAAGAAGTTTTCAGTGAACCGTTTGACCAGCCTTCTTTATTAAATGAAGAACCCCTTATGCCGCTTTCAAACGCTGAAAATAACTAGCATAACTAAGGTAAATAATTCAATACTGCTGTAAACAATGATTAATTGTCCTGAATGTTTGACACCACAGCAAGTACAGTTAATTGCTGAAGCTATTAAAAATTTTACCATTGTTGATAATCCTAGCCCAACATCTAAACCAATTCCTAAACCAATTCCTAAACCAAAGCTTGTTAAGCATCTGTCGGTTTTTTGAGTTGTTTTAAAACTAAAATTCTCGTCGGAGGATAATTATTATCTTTGACTGTATAGGTAATTCCAAATCCTGTATTACTAGATAAAATATCTAGAATTTGATAACGTTCTCTGAGAATAGCACCAATGGGTAAAATATTATTCATATCTTTGATAAACTGTAGGTTGGGTTGACACAAGGAAACCCAACATTTTTAAAGTTGTTTTTGAGTTGTGCTGTCGCTTAACCCAACCTACAATTATTCTTAATTAGCCTGATTTTGTTTTAACCAGTTTTCCAAATCTGCAAGTACAGAGAAATCTAATAAATCTTCAGCCAAATTTTCTATTTTTTCTATAGATAATTGCTGAATTTTCGTTAATAACACATCAGGAAATTTACCAAAACGGCGCTTTAATAGTCTAATCACAAGGGATATCGCTTCTCGTTCTATTCCTTGTTCTATTCCCTGTTCTATTCCTTGTTCTATTCCTTGTTCTATTCCTTGTTCTATTCCCTGTTCCAATCCCTGTTCTATTCCTTGTTCCAATCCCTGTTTTAATGCTTCTTCCTTCCATTCTCTAATCGCTCTGGGTTCTTCTGTAATTGGTCCTAACATAGCTTCTATTTCCTCTCGACTGAGTTTAGTAAGTTTATAAACAATGATGGTCGTCACTAAATCTATTATGGCTTCTTTTTCTAGGTTGTCTACCTCCGTATTTTTAGCTTTGTTTATTAAAAATTTAGCTGCTTCTACTGCTTTTGTTTCTGGAGTAGTCGTCAGCAACATTAACGCTATTCCTAAAGGTTGTTCCTGTAAATCTCCCAGTTCATTAAGATAGATTCTCTTGACTTTATAACTGTCTATTAACACATCATGAATTGTTGAGTTAGATGGTTCTAGACTACGAGATGGAAAAATTATGACTCCAAACCAGTTATCATAGCGAACTTGGTGACGATACAGAAATGTCATTAATTCGGTAAAAAAGCGATGATATAAATCTTCGTCTTCTTGAAATTGCACCTCCGCAAAAAATGCTATTTTGGGATTAGCATGATCAGGTGGTAGAAATACTCCATCAATTCTAAATGCTGTTTCTTTGACTTCTATGGAATCAAATTGATAATCAGCAGCTTCTGGTGGTTTTTCATCTACCAATTCAAACAGTAAACTAGGAAATTGTTTAAATAATTTATAGAAAATGGAATCACGACGCATTATAAATATTTTTTCTCCTGACTAAAAACCCTGAAAATATTATTAGATTATATTATAATTTATTGGTATTATGTATTGCTTTTTATTACCATTTCAATTAACAATGAAATCTAAAATCTTATGAATCAAACCTATACAACGGATGTTTTAGTTGTTGGTGGGGGAGTCGGTGGAACAGCGGCCGCTATCCAAGCAGCACGTAGAGGTGCTAATACAATTATAGTCAGTGAATTTTCCTGGCTAGGAGGAATGTTAACCTCCGCTGGCGTAACCGCGCCTGATGGTAACGAATTAAAATCTTTCCAAACTGGTTTATGGGGGTCATTTCTCAAAAAATTACGTCAAAGACAACCAGAGGGTTTAGATAATAGCTGGGTGAGTTTTTTTAGCTATCAACCCCAGATAGGTGCAGAAATTTTTGCGGACTGGGTAAAAGAACTACCAAATCTGCAATGGATTTCCGGGAAAGCACCGATAGAAGTTTTACGGAAGGGAGGTCGGATCGCAGGTATCCGCTTTGAAGATTTCACGATCAACGCCAAGGTTATTATTGATGGTACAGAATTAGGAGATTTATTAGCTTTAGGGGATATTCCTTATCGTTGGGGTTGGGAGTTGCAGTCAAAGTGGGGAGAACCAAGCGCACCAACAGATTTTAATTCTCTGACAGAAAAATACCCTGTACAATCACCGACTCATGTAGTAGTTATGCAAGATTTTGGGGAAAGTATCGCCCCAGAAATTCCACCTGCACCTAATTATGATCCATCTTTATTTACAGGTGCTTGGGATAATTATGGGGCAGAAAAATTTTTAAACTATGGACGTTTACCCGCAAATTGGTTTATGATTAACTGGCCAATATGTGGCAATGACTACGGCCAAAACGTCGGGCGTTTGATAGAGTCAAACATAGCAAGACGTGAGTTTCACCAAGAATGTTTCTGGCATAGCCAAAACTTTGCCCACTTTATTCAAACTCACCTTGGTAAACGTTACGGTTTAGCAGAAGGAGTTTTTCCTAGTCTCTCTCCAGCTTTTGCACTCCATCCCTATTATCGGGAAAGTCGTCGCTTAGAGGGGCTTATTACCGTCTCTGAGCAAGATATTTTGCCCAGTTCAGATGGTCGAGTTGCAGCCAATTTTGATAATGCAGTTGCTATTGGTAACTACGCCAATGACCACCATTATCCGGATTTTAATTTTCCACTGCAACCAAAATCTATTCGTTGGGGGGGACGTTGGACAGGAACACCCTTTACTATTCCCTACGGTTGTTTAATTCCAAAGTCTACGGATGGGTTGCTGGTTTGTGAGAAGAATATTTCTGTCTCTCACATTGCCAATGGAGCAACCAGACTACAACCTGTGGTTATGGGTATTGGTCAAGCCGCAGGAATGGCCGCTGCTCTCTGTTGTGAGCTAAATTGTCAGCCCAGGGATTTACCAATAAGGAGGCTGCAAATAGCTTTATTAACTGATGAGCGATCGCCAGCATCTATTGTTCCATTTTTCAATTTACCAGTCAATCATCCCGATTGGTTAGACAGACAAATCTATTATTTAGATCACCCAGAAAAATACCCTCTTGATGGTAATTGTTCTGGCGTACCGCCCATTAATTGTGATTACTTAAATTTAGATTCTTTCACTGGTGTTTTTAATCGCCTGAACCAGCAAGATTACAGATTTATTATCACAAACCCAACTGATTTATTACAGACAACTTGGAAAATTGTGACTTTGGAATCATTTGTGGATGAGCAACTCCAACATTTGCACCAAAATCAAAATATCACTGTTTGGGGTCGTCTAAATTCATCTGGTAATTGGCTACTTGTCGAATATATCGAACAAGTATAAAATTGGTTTTTTTACAGTTAAATTCAATACTTTTTTTCAAATTGTCCGGATAATCATGTTAAAGCTAAGTATCAGTGAAGTAGAGAGTTCTAAAATAGACATCTACTATGCGTGCTGCCATTTCACTTTTAGTATCGAGTCTGGTATTCGGCTCCTTAGCTCTTAATTGCGAAGCAGGTACTAGCCTTTCCCGTCTGCTGAATACCAATTCTGGTTCACAATCACTGCTAGCTGACAATTCTAAGCCTAGTCCCAACGAACCAGAACAACCAGCGCCTCATCGTGGTAGTGGACGTAGAGAATCAATGGAATCGTTTAGCAATATTCATTCCTTTGTATAAACACCGTCGCGTCAGACTGCTTGTAGGAGAATTTCTTACTAACACAGCCATCAAATTTAGGAATAACTGGGTGTTTATCGTCCTTGACCAAGATTACACAACAGAGATAGAGACAGTTAAAGCACTACATCTCTTGTCAAAATCCCAAACTTACATTTTTGGCAAAATTTAAACAGTTAAAGCACTACACAACTGCAAAAGTCAGCCATCGTTTCAGATTTTATCTTCTTTGGCAGGAATATAAACAGTTCAATCAACACACATCTGTATAACTCAGCAACTGTTGAGTATTTCCTCAGAAAATCGGGTAACTGCGTTAAACCGGACATATATTAGCTAGTTGCTAACTCTAATAGGTGCTAACTTAACTTTTTTCAACCGCTTCTGTTGTGAATTAAGTATCTATATAGGTTGAGTAACGAAGAGGAAAAAGCAGGATGAGAATAGGAATTTCATTGGTGTAATTAACCTGTCAAAGCTGCTGTGAGCTAGTAAGTTGGATTATTTAGTACCGTTTGAGATTCATGGAACAGCTTGTTATTGTAGGGACAGGTTTAGATATAGTCTAGTCACAAGGTGGAAAACCTTTTTTCCTAAGTTGTCTGATCTGTTGAAGTCCCAACGTCCTTGTCAATTACTATATCTATATTCAGTAACAAATCCTATTTGTTATCCTGTTTCTACAGTTCATTTGTGATCATTCTATTTGATTTCCTAGAATCACTACTTCTTTGTTTAGTTAAAGTGGCTTATGAGCAATTAAATATTTGCTCAGAAAGTGGATTTGTGTCTCGATATTTCGGAAGCCTACTTTCTCCAATCTATCTATTAAATCATCCTTGGTGTAATCCTGATAGTATGGTTCATGGAAAGTTTTCGCAAAGCCTTCTATCATCTCAGTTAATTCGGCTGAGTCACTTACTTGAATTGAATCACAAATAATAAAAACTCCTCCTGGTTTAGTTACTCGAAAGCATTGCTCGATCACTGTTTGACGTGCTGCGGCTGGTAATTCATGAAAGAGAAATACAGAAGTCACAGCATGGAAATAATTATCTAAATAAGGTAATTCTTCTGCGTTTGCCTGTAAAAGTTGTGGCAAGTCGTCAGGATTTTGAGATAGTAATTGATTGGCTTTTCGCAAATATGCTGGTGATAAATCTACACCAAATAATGAGACTTTTGGTAGGGCGGATCTGATTAATTTTAGGGTTCTTCCTGTACCGCAAGCTACGTCTAAAATGCGGATTTGTTTTTGTGGTTGTTGCTGAAATTTTTGTAGTTCTCCTTTGAGAGGTGATAGAATCCTCCTTCTCATGGGATCGGCTGTACCACCAAAGAGAATTTCTACTTGTAAATCGTATAAATTGGCTGATAAATCACTTAAATAACCATTGGTTTGGTGATGGAAGTTTTGTAAATAATAACTAGGGTATCCCTGTTGATCTATTTCTGGGGAAAATGCTTGATATTTTTTCTGGGTGATTCTTGCCCAAGTTTGGGGTAAATCCAGACAAAGTTGTGGATAGTAAGCAAAGAAGTCTTGCCATTCATTTTCAAATAGTACACTTTCTGGATATATGCCTTTTTGGGTATCTTGCCAATCTGTTTCTAGTAGCTGATTTAATCTGTTTTGTAGTTTGGCGATCGCCTCTGGAGATACTCGTTTTGTTGGTTGTTGTTGAGGGTACAGTAAATTTTGTAACTGGGTACTGAGGATTTTGTGACCCAGGCTAAAGTAGTTTTTGCTTTGTTGGCAGGTTTGATAACTCAGTTTTGTCAAGTTCTCTAACATAAATAATAAGTTAATTTTTGTTTACTTTAATTATTTTATGTAACAAAAGCTCAAAAATAAACTCTCTTGTCTATAAAAAATAAATTTTGATCATCAGTTGGTGAATTCCAATGATTGCCAGCTATGCAGCATAAATACTCATTTTGTAAACAGCAAAATAATTAAAACGATCATAGGACTTACGCATTGATTTTTGCCCATGGCGATCGCTTAAAATATTAAGTTTTATCAAGAAAATAGATTTTCGTAGTCTGTGATACAGAAAATTAGATACTATTAACTTGTAAGAGAAAAGTTAATTTTTTATTACTAAAAACAAGAGAGGAAGAAAATTATGTCTATTCAAGAAAAATCCCGCGCATTGATGGTACGTCAACATCAACAAGTTAAAAATCGGCAACAATCAATGTTGATGCGTGCTACACAAGAATTAGGTCTTCCTCAAGAACTATGCCATTATTGGAATCCAATTCAAGGGAAAATAGATCCCACTACACAAGCGCTGTACAGTAGTAGTCATGCTTCCATGAGCTAGATTGATTAGGTTGAGTGCGAGTCTCAAAAGTGAATAAACGCAAAAAAGCCACCATTGTAGGTGGCTAATTTATTGGTTTTTCCTTAATTGCTATTAGCAGTCGTAATAGAGGAAAAATTCATAGGGATGAGGACGTAACTGCATTTGCTTCACTTCATTAGCAAGCTTGTAGTCAATCCAATTTTGGATGAAATCTTCAGAGAACACACCACCTTCAGTTAAGAAAGCATGGTCATTTTCCAATGCTTCCAACGCTAAATCCAAAGAACCAGGAGTAGAAGGAATCTTAGCTAATTCTTCTGGAGACAGTTCATAGATATTCTTATCTAGAGGTTCACCAGGATGGATTTTGTTCTTAATCCCATCAATACCAGCACAAAGCATAGCCGCAAACGCTAAATATGGGTTAGCTGTTGCATCTGGACAGCGGAATTCTAAGCGTTTAGCTTTGGGGTTATCACCAGCAAGAGGAATCCGCACAGAAGCAGAACGGTTTCCTTGGGAATAAGCCAAGTTTACAGGTGCTTCATAACCAGGAACAAGACGTTTGTAAGAGTTGGTAGTGGGGTTGGTAATAGCCAACAAAGCAGGAGCGTGTTTAAGAATACCACCGATGTAGTATAAACCCATATCGCTCATACCAGCATATTTGTCACCAGCAAACAGAGGTTTGCCATTATTCCAAATAGACTGGTGACAGTGCATACCAGAACCATTATCACCAAAAATAGGTTTAGGCATGAAAGTAACGGTTTTGCCGTATTTTCTCGCCACGTTTTTGATGACATATTTGTAAGTCATTAACCAGTCAGCAGCTTCGATTAATTTACCAAAGCGGAAACCGAGTTCACACTGACCACCGGTAGCAACTTCATGGTGTTGTTTTTCAATGGGTACGCCACATTTGGCCATTGTCAACAACATTTCAGTTCTGATGTCTTGGAAGGTATCAGTGGGGGGAACTGGGAAGTAACCTTCTTTGAAGCGTGTTTTGTAACCCAGGTTGGGTCCATCTACTTCACCATTTTTACCCTTTCTACCTGTATTCCAACGACCTTCTACGGAATCTACATGATAGTAGCCTTCGTTAGCGGTTTGGTCGTAACGAACATCGTCAAAGATAAAAAATTCTGCTTCTGGACCAAAGAAAGCAGTATCACCAAGACCTGTAGAAGCAAGGTAATCTATTGCTTTTTGGGCAATTACACGAGGACAACGGCTATACCATTCACCTGTACGTGGTTCTTTAATGCTACAAATAATACTTAGAGTTGGCTCTGCCATGAAGGGGTCAATCCAAGCAGTGTTAGGATCTAACACCATCATCATGTCAGATTCTTCGATACCCTTCCAACCCCGGATACTAGAACCATCAAAAGGTACACCGTCGGTAAAAGAACTTTCATCAATCTGGTTATGGAAAACCGTGAGATGCTGCCAAGTTCCTGGTGTATCAATAAACTTCAGATCGATCATCTGAATGTTTTGGTCTTGAATCATTTTCAAGACTTCTTGTGGGGTTGTCATTTTTACTCCTTCTGTAGCCAATTTTCTAAAATTAAACCAGATTATGCCAAAGCATTTTAACCCTGTTGAGTTAACCCAAGTTTTGACACACCACCTCAAATATCGTAAAGAGTAGAGATTAGATAATTTTGTGTTTTTTGTTACAGATTGACTGGATTACAGGTTATATTAACCTTTCTGACTTGATCTGCATACAACAAGAAACTTCATCTTATCAGTGTCAACTTTGGCATAGAATCCTTTATTAGTGGATGGATAGTTTTTGTGCTGCATCTATCTTTTTTATGTGTGTAGCACAAAAGTTTACCGGTGCATGAGTGCAACCAAATTAATATCAAACCATAGATAGTTAACGATTGGGAGAAACAGGAATGCGCGATGCAGTTACAACTTTAATTAAGAATTATGACGTAGCCGGCAAATATTTTGACCGGAATGCGATGGATAGCCTCAAGTCCTACTTTGAAACTGGTACGGCTAGAGTCCAAGCTGCGTCTGCGATTAATGCTAATGCGGCAGCTATTGTTAAACAGGCTGGTTCTGCGTTGTTTGAGGAACTACCAGAATTAATTCGTCCTGGTGGTAATGCTTATACAACTCGCCGTTACGCGGCTTGTTTGCGTGATATGGATTATTATCTGCGCTATGCTACTTATGCACTGGTTGCAGCTAATACCAATGTGTTGGATGAGCGTGTTTTACAAGGTTTGCGTGAAACCTATAATTCTTTGGGTGTGCCTATTGCTCCCACTGTGCGCGGTGTACAGATTATGAAGGATATCGTGAAGGAACAAGTTGCAGCTGCTGGTGTTGCTAATACTGCTTTTGTGGATGAACCTTTTGATCACATTACCCGTGAGTTGAGTGAGCAGGATGTGTAATCTAGGAAAGTAGAGTAGGGGTTTAGCATTGCTAAACCCTTATATTTAATTAATGGAATTTGCGATCGCACTTTGGCTTTTTTGACAAGGTGCGGTTACTTTTTTTAACAAAAATTACTAAGAAGAATTGAATTATTGTTTCTTGAGATGGATAGAAACCTTGATAACAAAGGTGGGAGGAGAAATAGTTCCCATAAACAGAAAGAAAATGAGCAGAAATAGGTAGTCAATGGTTAGAATTAGTGAGAAAAATAATTAATGATTCTATCTAAAAGAATTGACAAACTGAAAAAAAATTAAATCAATTCTCAGCTTAAATTCATTCAACTCTAGAAATTACGCTTTAAATTGTTGTTAAAGACAAATTTGCGGACATTAAATCATGAAGTTTCCACATTTAGCGATTTTTACCCTCGTTACCCTTCTTACTGTCAGTTGTGCAAAAGAAGTAACATCAACTCCTGCAAATAATCAAACTACCACAGAGAATCAAACCGAGTCGCTAACAACCGTCGCTGCTGCTGTAGGAAAGTCTACAAATTTTCAGACTTTAGAACACAAAACTCAAGGTAAATTAACTGTTACCAATGAAAATGGGACTAACTATTTACAATTTGATCAAAGTTTTAAAACTGATAATGGTCCCGATTTATTTGTAGTTCTCTATCGTGGTGATGTACCACCAGAATCTGGAATCAAAGAGAAAGATTATATTAGTGTTGCTGCTTTACAAAAAATTAAGGGTTCTCAACGTTATGCTTTACCTCAAAATGTAAAGTTAGCTAATTTTAAATCTGTGGCTATTTGGTGTCGCAAGTTTAATGCTACTTTTGGTTATGCTAGTTTGCCTGCTAAATAAATTAGCCCCCACTAACCCCCTGCAAAAATAGGGGGAATAAAATATAAGTTTTAATTGACATTAAAGTGAAAATAATAAATGGTTTTTGGCAGAAATTTGATATTTTTTCCCTGCGATTACGCCTAATTTTAGGTATTGCTTTGGTTTCTACTGTTGGACTCAGTGGACTCGCTGGTTGGACAACTTGGAAGATGCAAAAAATTTTAATTAATAGTCATAAAGCTGATATTTCTAAAATTGCTGATCGTCTCCCCCGTGATGTACAACTTTATCATGAAATGATGTCTGTAGAGATAAGTTTACAGAAAGCAATTAAAAATTTATCAAATCAAGATACGTTTTTATGGGTGAAAAGTTCAGATCAAAAAATTATCGCTAAATCTAATAACTGGAATACGCTATCACCGACAATTGCTATTGAGTTAATGTCTTTAACTGAGATGTCTACTCAACCAGAATTAGGTCAGGTAAATCAACATTATTTTGTGTTATGTGGTGGCAATTTATCCGTTGATGGTCAGGTTTTGGGTAAGTTATTTGTGGTTAAAGATATCACTAATGAACAACTTATGTTTATGGCAATGGTAAGGAGTTTGTCTATTGCTAGTATTTTTGTTATTATTATTATTTCTGGAATTATTGCTATTTATATTCAGCATTCTTTACAACCTTTACGTCATTTAAGTCAAATGACTACTGTTATTTCTCTTTCTGATTTAGGACAAGCAGAATTAAATATCAAAAATGCTCCCACTGAAGTTAAAGAATTAACTCATACTTTTAATAAAATGTTATCTCGTCTTGCCCAATCTTGGGAACAAGAACGGCAATTTGTTAGCAATGTTTCCCATGAACTACGCACTCCATTAACGATTGTCAATGGTTATTTACAAAGTGTTTTAAGAAGACAAAATAATTTAAATTCTACCCAATTAGAGGCTTTAACTACCGCATCTCTAGAAACAGAACGTACTATTAGACTTTTACAAGATTTACTAGATTTAGCTAGGGCTGATAATGGTTATTTACATTTCCAAAAACAAATTTGTGATCTCAATGAATTGATTTCAGAAGTCGTGAAGATGGCAGAAAAATATAGCCAAAGAGTTATTAAATTTGAAACTATTAATCAGGTCATTGCTGCGAAAATAGACTATAATCGCCTTAAACAAGTTGTTATAAATCTGATTGATAATGCTGTTAAATATTCCCCCTCCGACACAGAAATAATTGTGAAATTAAACTTAGAAGATACAGAAGTAATTATTCAAGTTTGTGATCAAGGTTATGGTATTCCGCTACAACATCAATCCCGGATTTTTGAAAGATTTTACCGTGTAGATGAAGCCCGTACTACTACAGGAGGTTGTGGTTTGGGGTTGTCAATTGTTAAGACTTTGATTGAAAGTATGGGGGGTAAAGTAAGTGTGCGATCGCATTTAGGAGCAGGCAGCATTTTTACAATTTCCTTACCAGCATCAGCACTACCTGATCACATTTAAATTCAACTACAAAATTCAGAAAACTGAGAAATTAAGAACTAAATTGGTAAATATTCATTTATTACTATTAAGTAGTAGTTTAGCTTATCTAATTTCTTAACTTTTTAGTAATTTTAGATGTCTATAATTTGCTATACTCCGTATTAATCTTAACTCTGCAAAAACCCTCAAGATTTCTATGACGCACATCTTACTGGTTGAAGATGAAGTCAAAATAGCTCGATTAATAGAATTAGAATTGAGTTATGAAGGCTATCAAGTCAGCGTGGCCTATGATGGACTAACAGCACTGACAGCAGCAAGGGAATTAAATCTAGACTTAATTGTTTTAGATTGGATGCTACCTGGTATGTCAGGGTTAGAAATTTGCCGACGCTTACGGAGTACCGGAAATCAAGTCCCAATCATTTTATTAACAGCTAAAGATGAAGTCAGCGATCGCGTAGCTGGTTTAGATGCCGGTGCTGATGACTACGTGGTAAAACCCTTTAGTATCGAAGAATTACTAGCTAGAGTCCGCGCCAACCTCCGCAGAATCAAAGAAACAACCGGAGAAAATATCCTAAAATTTGCTGACTTGAGCTTAAATAGGCTTACTAGAGAAGTATATCGAAGTCAGCGATTAATAGAATTAACAGCCAAAGAATTTGATTTACTAGATTATTTACTCAGTCACCCTCGACAAGTAATCACACGCGATCGCATCCTAGAAGAAGTTTGGGGTTATGATTTCATGGGTGACTCCAACATCATAGAAGTATACATCCGCTACTTACGTCTCAAACTAGAAGCCAACAACGAAAAACGAATATTGCAAACCGTGCGCGGTGTTGGTTACGTATTGCGAGATTAAATGGGGATGGGATGAAATTAATAAACTCTCAGCAAAAACTCATTAAATCCAAAATTTAATATATTAAGATTCACCATTAACATCTACCAAGTAAAAACCAGACAAAAAATGACATATTTAGAAACCGCTGCTCAATTTTACAGTGAAGTTGCCCAAACACCAGAAGTAGGACTTTGTTGTGTACAAAGTACACCCCTGCAACTACCAGGATTAAGCATACCTTTAGCTATGCAGGAAATGAATTATGGTTGTGGAACTACAGTTCATACCAATGAATTAGCAAATGAACCTACAGTTTTATATGTTGGTGTTGGTGGTGGTTTAGAAGCCTTGCAATTTGCTTACTTTTCCCGTCGTCCAGGTGCAATTATCGCCATTGAACCAGTAGCAGAAATGCGCGAAGCTGCTCAAAGAAATTTAGAAATTGCTGCTCAAGAAAATCCTTGGTTTGATCCTAGTTTTGTAGAAATTCGTTCAGGAGATGCCTTTAATTTACCAGTAGATGATGCTGCCATTGATATAGTCGCCCAAAATTGTCTTTTTAATATTTTTGAACCCAAAGATTTAACCATTGCTTTACAAGCAGCATATCGGGTATTAAAACCTGGTGGAAGATTGCAAATGAGCGACCCCATTGCTACCCGTCCCATACCCCTACATTTACAACAAGATCAACGACTGAGAGCCATGTGTTTATCAGGTGCGCTCACATATCAAGAATATACACAACTAATTATTAATGCTGGCTTTGGTCAAATTGAAATTCGCGCCCGTCGTCCCTACAGATTATTAGATAAACAAACTTATAATCTAGCAGAAAACTTACTATTAGAAAGTCTTGATTCTGTAGCTTTTAAGGTACAAATACCTGAAGATGGAGCTTGTATATTTACAGGTAAAACTGCTATTTATGCAGGTGCTAAACCATTTTTTGATGACAATGCCGGACATATTTTACAACGTGGTATTCCTGCCGCCGTTTGTGATAAAACCGCAGCTAAATTAGCAACTATAAAACCTACGGAAATTATGGTGACAGATTCTACATGGTATTATGACGGCGGTGGTTGCTGTTAAATTAGTTAATGACTTACGCAAAATTATCAAAAACCTAACTACGACGGAATAAAAGGTATAGATGATTATTGTGTAAGTCCGATAATTAACGATAAAAATACTAACTAATCAAGTTAATGGAGGTAGAAATAATGATAGAAACAAGAATTACACCTTTTTCAGAAAAAATAGTTTCACCTTTAAATAAAAAAGAAATCAACATTCTACAAATAAATTTAGGTAAACGTTGTAATCTTGCTTGTAATCATTGTCATGTAGAAGCAAGTCCCAAAAGAACAGAAGAACTTTCACAGGAAATATGTCAAGATTTAATTGAAATTATTTATAAATTTCCGCAAATTAAAATTGTAGACTTAACCGGTGGCGCACCAGAAATGAATTATGGTTTTAAGTCATTGGTGAAAGCTGCAAAAAAGACAGGTAAACAAGTAATTGTTAGGTCAAATTTAACTATTTATTTTGTCGCAGGTTTTGAATATTTACCAGAATTTTTTGCAGAAAATCAAATCCGAATTGTGGCATCTCTCCCCTGTTATTTAGCAGATAATGTAGATAAAATGCGTGGCAATGGTGTTTTTGATGATTCTATTCAAGCCTTACAATGGTTAAACAAATTAGGTTATGGCAAAGATCCAAATTTAATTTTAGACCTGGTTTATAATCCCCAATTACCAGAAAATGAAAAATTCTCTCTCACTCCAGAACAACATAATCTAGAAATTGCTTATAAACAGTTTTTAAAAAATAATTTTAATATTGTTTTTAACAACCTTTTCACCATTACTAATTTACCTGTAGGTAGAACTAAATTTCACTTAGAACGTAAACAACTTTATTCTAGCTATTTACAGTTTTTAGAATCACAATTTAATCAAAGTACAGTAGATAATTTAATGTGTCTTGAGCAAATCTCCGTAGATTATTTAGGGAATATCTATGATTGTGATTTTAACCAGATGATGAATTTACCTGCAACTGATAAAGATGGTAATCATTTAACAGTTAGTAAATTATTAAAATCTGGTAGTTTGGATTTAATTAACGAAATCAAAACCGCTGATTATTGTTATGGTTGCACTGCTGGATGTGGTTCTAGTTGTGGAGGAGCTTTAGTGTAATTTATGATTGTATCTGCAATTATTGGCTGATTTCTGGTTTATTACCCTATAATATAGCCAATTAATCCTCCTCACACCATATTAATTGACTATGGGTAATTTGTAAGTTTTCCATAGTTGTGATGATTTTCAAAAAATCCGTTACCAAAATTGATACGAGCCTTCTATTTTGATATCCCTAGTCTATGATTTTATTAGTTAAGCTCCTCACACCATACTAAAAGCCGTAAAACTTTACGTTTTGCGGTTTTTCTTTTTGACGATTACTTTAGTTAATTTTTATATAGAAACTTGAGTAAATATTGATATACTTAATTGTGATTTTAGGTTATAAACTATACATAAAAATATTAGTTTTATCAGTCTTTTTGCTGATAAATTACTATCTTTGAGACTCAAGACTAATTGAGTTACTAAGTCATGAACTAGAAACTATAAACCAAAATGGTGGCAGTTATTTCTGTCTTAGATTTTTGAAGTTAGTGATACAAATTGGAATTCTATATCAGTAATACTTATAGTTATAAAATTGTATCTATAGGCATCAGATGTGATTTTATGTTAATAGACCTTACTATTCGTGTTGAAAAACTTGGTACACTTTTATCTGATAATATTAATTAAACTACAAAAATTTCACCTGTATATACAAGCAACCCCAGGTAAATTAGGGAATTTTCAGTGATAATACTTACATTGCGTACAATTTATTTACATTTAAAATACTCATAAATTTTCTGATATTCCTACTAATACGACCTTTATTAAAGGAGTATAATTAACGAAATTATACAAACAACTATGTAAATTAAAAGAATTGATAGGTAAATCAAAGCCTGGCATCAAAATGATAAATCAATAGTCTTCAAACCCTGGCTGATATTCCTATATAATAATTGGTAAAGCCTTTGGCTTTGACTATTGGGATTTATGAAGATGCCAGTAATTTTTAAACCTAAATTCCATTATCAATTCTTAAGATTTTATCCTCTTAGTGGATGAACCCGGCTTAATGATTTTTCAACCTGATCGTGACAAGCACAAGGTCAAATAATAAATTTCTAGTCCAAGTAAGCAATCAGAAATTCTAAATCCTACTATATCAAATACAATTATGTCACCTCAACAACCAAATCTCGAAACCAACACAGATTTGATGATTAGTGTTAATAGTCAAGATCCATATCAGGTGCAAAATAACACTTCACCAGTAGTCAGTTTAGCAACAAGAAAAGGGACTTTTTCTCAGTTTCTAGCTCCTTTGACTCAGGAAAGTTTTAAACACGTAGCGCAAGAAGTTGAGAACAAATTACAGATTGTAAATGAAACCTTGTCCATGTTGGACTATCAAGGTTTTGAAACAATTCTTCAGGAAATGCTACATTCAATTACCTTGAAAACAGGGGAATTGTTAGGAGCAGATCGGACAACAATATTTTTACTAGATGAAGAAAATCAAGAACTGTGGTCTATTTTAGCAGCAGCAGAAAGTGGGAAACTCTTAGAAATTAGAATTCCTGCTGATAAAGGTATTGCTGGGGAAGTAGCAACATTTAAAAAAGTTGTGAATATTCCCTATGATTTTTATAGCGATCCCCGCTCGATATTTGCCCAACAGCAAGATCAAAAAAATGGCTATCGCACATACACAATGTTGGCTTTACCGCTATTAAATGATCACGGAGATTTAGTAGCAGTAGTTCAATTACTAAATAAATTAAAATACTTACACAATCCAAATGATCCTCTGGCAGAACGGATTGACAATAGGGGTTTTACCAGTGCTGATGAGAAATTATTTCAAGATTTTGCCCCATCAATTCGCTTAATTTTAGAATCATCTCGTTCCTTTTATATTGCCACTCAAAAGCAAAGAGCAGCAGCAGCTTTAATGAAAGCAATTAAGTCTCTAAGTCAAAGTAGTCTTGATTTAGAAGATACTCTGAAAAAGGTAATGGATGAAGCTAAAGAATTGATGAATGCAGATCGCAGTACCCTGTGGTTGATAGATCGAGAACGCAATGACTTATGGACAAAAATTATTCAAGATAATGGTACAAAAAAAGAATTAAGAGTACCCATAGGTCAAGGTTTTGTGGGTATAGTAGCATTATCTGAAAAATCACTAAATATTCCCTTTGATTTATATAAACATCCAGATTCAAAAACCGCTCAAAAACTGGATGAAGAAAATGGCTATCGCACCTGTAGTTTATTGTGTATGCCAGTTTTTAATAGTGATCAACAATTAATTGGTGTGACGCAATTAGTCAATAAAAAGAAAGTAGGCGAATTTCCACCCTATAACCCTGAACACTGGCCGGAAGCTCCTCAATGTTTCCAAGCTAGTTTTGATCACAATGATGAAGAATTCATGGAAGCATTTAACATTCAAGCTGGGGTAGCATTACAAAATGCCCAGTTGTTTGCCAAAGTTAAACAACAAGAACAAATGCAGCGTGATATTTTACGCAGTCTTTCCAATGGTGTAATTTCTGCCAATAAATCTGGATATGTGATCACTGCAAATGAAAGTGCTAAACGTTTACTGGGTTACTCTACCGAAGCAAATATCGAAGGAATGTTAGTTAATGATCTGGTGAATATTAAAGAGGGAGATTTTAGTAAGTGGTTTGCAGATGCTTTACATCCAAATGATCCCAAAGCCAGGCAACAATACTATCCAGATCGCACACTGCTAACTACTAGCCAAGAACAACACAGCGTTAATTTATCACTGAATACCATTGCTAATACCGAGGATGAAACTAAATCCTGTGGTGCATTGGTGGTCATGGATGATATTAGTGATGAAAAACGGCTAAAAAGTACCATGTACCGCTACATGACTCAGGAATTAGCGGAAGAATTACTCAAATTAGATGATGCTAAATTAGGGGGCGATCGCAAAGAAGTTACGATCTTATTCTCTGATATTCGTGGTTACACCACTCTGACAGAAAATATGCCAGCTGAAGAAGTGGTAAGTATGCTGAATGAATACTTTGAATCCATGGTGGAAGCTGTCTTTAAACATAAAGGTACGCTCGATAAATATATCGGTGATGCCATTATGGCCGTCTTTGGTTCTCCCTTACCCTTAGAAAAACACGCCCGGATGGCGGTAGAAACTTCTTTAGAAATGCGCTATCGTCTACAGGAATTAAATGAACATCGAGAAGCAATTAATCAATCAAGAATTAAAATTGGGATCGGCATTAATTCCGATACTGTGATTAGCGGTAATATCGGTTCTAGTAAACGGATGGAATTTACTGCTATTGGTGATGGTGTGAATCTTGGTTCTCGCTTAGAAAGTGTCAGTAAACAGTATGGTTGCGATATTATTATCAGTGACAATACTTATAAATTCTGCCATCAAGATGTTTGGGCTAGGGAACTAGATTTTATTCGTGTCAAAGGGAGAAATGAACCTGTATCTATCTATGAATTGATTGGTATGCAGACTGATCCTATTGACAGTAAAAAACATGAACTAATTGAGCATTATCACAAAGGACGTGAATATTATCTACAACGTCAATTTATACAAGCTCAAACTGAATTCGTGAAAGCCTTAACTGCGGATAATAATGATAAAGCCTCAATGTTATATCTAGGCCGCTGTCAACATTGGATACAGTCACCTCCAACAGATGAAACTTGGGATTGTGGTGTGTGGACTTTCAACGAGAAATAGAGTTTGAAGAAGTCAGCAGATCCAGGAGTCAGCAGTTACAGCACTTTCCGGTGTAATGAGGTACATTATTGGCGGGCAAGATGCCCACCCCACAAGAGTTTCTTTATTATGATTTGTACCTCATAAGAATGAAATATGCTGTAAGTAGAAAGAATAAAAAGAAGAAATTTTTCTTACCCTACTTTCCCCATCACCTGACTCCTGTGATCACAATTTGTATGATTTCGTAATCTAACTTTGTCATGAAGATAAATAAATTCACAAAACATGATAAAAATTTTCTTAAATGGTTGCATTTGGTCTATTTTGTAACAGTTAATTTAAATCTATTGTCAAAGTAATTTATTTGGTTAGAAACTAAGAATACAGTAAAGTCATTATTCTTATGAACACTATTTCTAACCTGCAATTAAAACGGTCAACTTGGCAAACCGCTGTGATGTTGACTTTGGGCTTTTGGCTTAGTTCCACCTTGTTACTAGATTGGGTAATTATGCCTAGTCTTTATTTAAGTGGGATGATGAAAGAAGAGGGTTTTGCGTCCGCTGGCTACACAATTTTTTGGAATTTTAACCGCTTAGAATTACTACTTGCAGCCATAGCTTTAACTGCTGTTCTGGCTATGAGTAAAGCTAAATCTAATTGGCGTTTAGATAGTATCTTTCTCTCTTGCTTGTTGCTCACAGTAGCCTTACTAGATACTTATTTGTTAGCACCCCAAATGTGTGCTTTGGGTAGTAATTTGAGTTTGTTGGCAACAACAAGTACAGTTACTAAAACCATGAGTTTACTGCACAGTAGTTATTTTATTCTGGAAGCTCTCAAACTATTGGCTGCTGGTGTGCTGTTAAATCGTTGTTGGCAACAAGCGTAAACTTTAACCTTAATCGCCTTTAAATACAGCAAATTTCTTTCATGAAGGGTGCAAACTTAAATAATGAAACTCTTGTGATCCGGGCATCTTGCCCGATAGATGTGTACCTCATAACATCGGTAAGTCTTGTATCCCTCTTCTGTCACTTTCCGAAATAAACAAGTAGTAAATAGAGTAAATTATGCAGAGGAATAAAAGGTTTTGAAGCCATTCATAGCGATGCTAATGCTATGATAGTTCAAGGCAGAATTGATATTTTGGTAATCCAAGATAGTTTTTGGATTTTGGTAATCGAATCAAAACCTGCAAAGCTGGATGTTACCGCAGGAATTCCCCAAGCACTTACTTATTTGTTAAGCGCTCCTAATTTGCAGTCAAGTTGCTATGGAATGGTGACAAACGGCAGAGAAGTATTGTTTTTGAAATGCGACCATCGCCAAGATGTACCTCAATATACGCGATCTGGTACTTATCGGTTACTGGAAAATAAAGCGGAACGTATCCAAGTTTTGCAGGGATTTAAACAAATTGGGGCTTATATTGGCGATTTGAGGAGTTAGGCGATTCCTAGGTCGCGCTAGTTCCCTCCGGGACGCTTTGCGTTGGCGTTAGCCTTGCGTTAGCAATACGCTATCGTACTTAGTAAATCTAACCTACGAGCGACAAGCAAAAGAAGAACAGCACTAGGCTATGATTCATCTGGTAAATATCCAATTCTTGATCTTAGAGTGTTAAATAAGCGATCGCAATAAGGGGAAGATTGACGAACTATATCGGCATTAAGACGTTTTAAAATTTCTAAAGCATGGTGAGGTGGACGACGAGTTTTTTTATCATATTTACCATGTTTAGAATGACGAGTTGCTGACTCTAACCATACTAATAAAGTTTTAGGAGAAACCTGTTCTATATTTTGGTAATTTCTCATTCCTCTTGTGATTTTTTCTTCTTTAAATCCTTCACCATAGAAGTTTCTTAAAGCATCAATA
Source organism: Okeanomitos corallinicola TIOX110 (assembly GCF_038050375.1). Taxonomy (NCBI): domain Bacteria; kingdom Bacillati; phylum Cyanobacteriota; class Cyanophyceae; order Nostocales; family Aphanizomenonaceae; genus Okeanomitos; species Okeanomitos corallinicola. Next base: position 936,839 of record NZ_CP150886.1, read on the forward strand.
TCAGCAACAAACCAAGATTCCATTGATTGAACCATAAAATGACATTGATCATCATCATAATCCAGGTTATCACCTCTAATCCAAGATTGATCCTCTTTTCTATTTCTCAGATGTTCCCAAGAACTTTGATGAGGAGATATTGGAGATTCGGAGTCAATTAATAAAATATTGAAAGATTCAGGATTAGATTCTAAAGATAATTTAAAATTTTCATAAGCATCTATACGAGAACCACACATGACTATCCTAAACTCTATTTTTTGTTCTTTAGCAATATTAACTAATTCTTGAAAAAATTGACTAAATCCTTCACGAAGACTACTTGTAGTTTCCTTACCGGCAATAATTTTACTTCTAAAACCTGGACGTTGCATTGGTAAAAGTTCATCATCATCATTTGCATTTCCAGCACCCTCAATATAAATACGAATACTCACCATCTATTTCCACCAAGTTCCCCTATTCTCCAAAGATCACCAAGAGTATATTTTTCCAACCATTTTTTTAATCTTTCTGGGTTAAGTCTCCTCAAATGAGTTCCTGTATTATCTCTTTCACAAACTACTACAGATTCAGGATATTCACTCAATGCAGAAACCAAAGCATCAGAATGAGTTGTGACAATTAACTGAGTTCTCTGAGATGCTTCTATTAACATTTCGGCAATTGTTGGTAAAATATCTGGATGTAAACCTAATTCTGGTTCATCAATACAAATTAAAGGGGGTGGAGTAGGATCTAAAAGTAACGCCATTAAAAATAAATATTGCAATGTTCCATCAGATAAACGAGTTGCAGGAATTGGTTGAATTACACCTTCTTCCCGAATAAATATTTGTACTGTACCACCATATATTCTTACATCTAAGTCTTCTGCTGTTTCATAAAATTTTTTGAGATATTCAATAAGTTTTCTACTTAATCCTTTGTATTTTAAATCATCTAAAAATAAACCTAAATTACTTCCATCTTCCAATAAAGGATGTAGAGGTAAATCAGCTTTTTGAGCCTTTCTTAGTTCTGAATCTCGTCCCATTTGCCAGGAACGATATAAACTGATTTTATAAAATTCTGTACTTAAATAAGAAATTTCTGGATATCTATTTGGATCTTTTATTTGAGATAAAACTGATTGGTCTGAGTTAATTGAATGTAGATCCAAAAGTTGTTCACTTCGTCTTTCCTGCCCTGACAAAGGATCTTTATCTCTTACTGTAAAAGAACGAAATCCATTAAAATTGTTAAGATAATAAAATTGAAAACCTTCTTTTCTCGTTTCTGGTTCGATAAATTCATCTACTAAATCAAATCTTTGATCATATGTTGTAAAACCAAGCGTATAATCAAGTAAAAGTGAATGTGATTTTTGTGGATAATTAACAGTAATTTTAATTTCTGCTATTGGAGTATCTTTGTTACCTTTCCATAAAAATTCATTAGTTCCTCCACCTTGACGAAATGCGGCTGGTAAATCTGTCGGTGTTGCACGTAAAATACCAATAGCTTCTATTAAATTAGACTTCCCAGAAGTATTAGCACCAATTAACACATTTAGCGGTTGTAATTCAATTTCTTCCCCATCACTTCCATAGGAGAGAAAGTTTTGTAATTTGATTTTATGAATAAATCTTTTACCTTCCATTTACTTCTCCTAATTTTAAATAAAACTAAATTGTTGCTAATATTTTGGGTGACTTTACTCTAAGCAATAAATAATTATTTATTTATCTTTTGCGATCGCTCTCTTAGTTATTCTAAACTAATTTAATGATCAGATGATTTCAATTTAATCCCCAAAACCTGAGTGAGTCGAGTAGCAAAGTTGAGAACTGCTATAATGTCTTCGTATTCTAAATCATCATCATGACAGTACCTCGCCAAAAAGATAAAAAAAGAGAACTATGTCGTAGGCTCGATTTTGATCGCATCAACAATCAATCTCCTGAAGGCGATCGCTATTCCCATCAGTCTTGATTATTAGGCGATAGCGAAGCGCTCCGTAGGAATCGCTATTACTGTGAGTTAATAGACATCAAATTCTCAAAAGGATGACGATTTTTCCAGCGGTAAGTATTAAACTCCCGAAAATCAACAGATAGAATCCGCCCATGCCCCAAATATTCGGCCAGAATAATCAATGAAGCTTCCGCTAAATCCATTGGCAGAGAACTATATTGATTCATCAATTCACTGATTCTTTTCCCATCTTGAACCTTGAGATCAAAAACCTCAAAAGCACCAATTTCTAAACTATGAATAAACGTCTGTTGAGCATTTGTGCCTGTACGTTTCAAGAGAATATGACAAGTTTCCGTAATCACACACCATGTTGTAATCAGAGGCTCATCAATCGTATCTAGAACTTCTTGAGCGAGAATATGATAATCATCACGGCGATTGATTAGTGCTATCCAAAAGCCAGAATCAACGATGACCATATTTTTCGTTAAGACTTTCAGTGAGATATTGCTTGTAATTAACCGACAAATCAGAGTCCCCTTCAGCACAACCAATCAGCCCTGATTCTCTAAGGAGTTGCAAAGGCTTTACAGGGGATTCTTGATGTAATTTTTCATAATAAAGATCGATCGCCACTTTCATAATGTCAGACGCACCTTGATTTGTCCGCTGGCGAATATAATTAAACTTACTAGCGCGATCGCTATCGAGCCTTGCATTAACTCTCATATTTCTGCTTGTCATAACTCTGTATGACAATACCATAGCTCAAAAAATTCAAAGTTAAGTAGTTCTCAAATAGTTTCCTCATAGGGCGATAGCGAACGCATTGCGTCCCGGAGGGAACTAGCGCGACCGAGGAATCGCTATTCCTGTGAGTCGTAATTTTTAGGCGATACCTGCGGCGAGGGAAGCGATAGCGAAGCGCGACCTAGGAATCGCTCTTTCTCTTATATATATCGTATATTAAGTATTAGAACCTAAATCAAATTCCTAGACTTCTAAAATTCATGTAATTACGACAAGGATTTAACTGTGATTACAAATGCTAGTAGCCTTACCCTTAGCAATCTTCGTCAAACCTTTGGCTTGAGACTCGACACTAGTGATCGCTTTTTTGATGAATGGTTAAATAATGCGCCGACTCTCACCGAAGCGGAACTACAAGGACTAGATCGCCTCACTCGCAACTATACCTATCTCAGTCAAGAAGAACCGCCTCTCGAAGAAATTGTTAAGCTTGTCGTGGTATCGCCATTGCTAGATTTGGCTGGTTTCTATCAATCTCCTTTTTTGGTAAAAGCAGAAGTAAGTACCAGTATCGAAGTTGCTGATGAAGCTAATGCTATGGTGGTTCAAGGCAGAATTGATATTTTGGTAATCCAAGATAGTTTTTGGATTTTGGTAATCGAATCAAAACCTGCAAAGCTGGATGTTACCGCAGGAATTCCCCAAGCACTCACTTACTTGTTAAGCGCTCCTAATTTGCAGTCAAGTTGCTATGGAATGGTGACAAACGGCAGAGAAGTATTGTTTTTGAAATGCGACCATCGCCAAGATGTACCTCAATATACGCGATCTGGTACTTATCGGTTACTGGAAAATACAGCGGAACGTATCCAAGTTTTGCAGGGACTTAAACAAATTGGGGCTTATATTGGTGATTTGAGGAGTTAGGTGATCGCACTTTATCAATTTAACCTTGTATCTTAGAGGTATGTTAGAGGAAGTGGTAGACCGTCCCAATCTGGGTCAAAAAAGACTTGGTTGAAAAACAGTTTCATTAATTCTACCCTGTGCCATTTGCTGATAACTTTCTACAAGCTCACATCCTATAAATCTTCTACCATTTCTTAGCGCAACTACGCCAGTTGTGCCAGATCCTACAAATGGATCAAAAACAAAATCTCCTCTTTTTGTTGATGCTAATAAACATATTTCAACTAGGAGTTCAGGGTAAACAGCAAAATGAACATCTCTAAACTTTCCTAGAGGAATTTCCCAGACAGTTCTTTTGTTTCTGCCATTGGGATGGAATGCCTGATCCCATCTCCCATTATGTAAGTTGGAATTACCAGAATTTTTTCCGTTTTCTGGAGTTCCATTGCGTCTTCCCAAGTGACTTCTTCCTCCTTTCATCTTAGATTTATCTGTAAATGTAACATGAGGCTCTCTGATGGAATTAGCATCATAATAATATTCACTTGATTTAGAAAACAGAAATATATATTCATGCTCTGTAGTTGGTCTACTTTTTACAGAGGAAGGCATAGCATTAGGCTTTTTCCAAATTATATCACTCCGTAGAATCCAACCATTGTCTTTAAGAGCAAAGGCTACTCGCCAAGGAACTCCAAGAAGTTCTTTATTCCTGTATGTATCTCCCAAGTTAAGCCAGAGTAGTCCATTAGTTTTGAGCTTTGGTTTTACTGCTTCAAAACAAGCAACTATATTAGTAATATAATCTTCCAACTTTGACTCTCTGCCTATCTCTTCTTCGTTTACATTTTCGCCTGAATAATTCCTATGCCCAAAATATGGAGGACTTGTTATGATGCTCTGAACCAGATCATCAGGGATAAGACTTGCTGTGGTTCTCACATCTCCAAGTATGACCTTTTTATCTATTGTATCGTTGCTAATCATTATTCAAAATACCTTGAATATATCTATTCAAATCTATTTGTGATGGGTCATCAAATCCTATGAACTTATTCGGATTTATATTAAAGTGGTAAACTTTATCAATCTGATTATTGATATTTTCTAATTCAGAAATAGACCAATTAAGTGCCACAATAACAGCAACTATATAGTATTTACTCTCATCCTCTTTAAGTTCTCTAACCGCAGCTATTATGTCTCTTGTAAATATATGGGAATGTCCACCACCTTCAGTTTCTCTTGTCTTAATAGGTATTAGCAATGATTCTGGCAAGCTATTGTCTAAAGGCGTAAGCTTAACGGAAACATCAATAGTATGATTGCCTATTTTAATTTGGCTTTCGGCAATGTCGATTTTTTTATATTTTCCATAGTTGCTGTATATAGAAAAATAATTTTGAAAAGCTGTAATTATAGCAGTTCGCACGCTAGATTCAAGATGATGTCCCTTGATACTTCGTCTAGATCCTTCAAGACGATCAATAATCACTTCTCGTACCGTAAGCCAACTGAAACTTTTTACATATGATCTATATTCAAGTATTAATTCAACTAGAGTATCGGTTTCTGCAACTAATTTATCTATCTTTTCTATCTGTCTCATTCGAGAAATCAGTGGTGCTAATCTCTGTTGAGGAGCATCTCTAATCATCCAAGCAAAGAAAAAGAAACACGCCTTGTTATGTGGATATACTCTTCCTATACCGTCAAACAGTAGAGGACGCTTTTCTTCGACTTCCTGATAGCAACCATTTACAATAGCAGTAATATCATCTCTACCCGCCAGCATGAGAATTTCACTTAATTCTCGATGAGATCCTGTAACCTTTTTGGCTGTTTTCTCTACCCAATCATAAAAAGGCTTGGCTTGATCCGCAAGCCTAGAAAGCTCAACCAAACGAAAGTGAGTGACATCTACCTGATGAACTATAAGATCATTCACTTTTTAATCTTGTTTTTCTATCAATAATTCTAAGTAAGTAGAGCATAGCATATAAAGGCTAAATTGAGCGGCAAGTGATACCTCCGGTCAGCGCTTACGCTATCGCCCCAAATCAAAACTAAAATATCACAATATTGTCCAGTTTAATGCTTTTTTAGACAGCGATCACCTATAAATTTCTTGATTTTGCGATAGCTCCATTCCCTTGCAAACCCTTGTTAGGCACTTTTAATACAACGTATTTTTAACCATATTTTCCCACATTTCAGATCGCTGTAATTCCTTACCTTGAAAAACTACTTTACCAAATGTATCATCCACAATTCGCTTACCGTTTTTGTATACATGAACGTGTATTCCTTTTTCTTGCGGACGTTGTGCTGTCCACAATACTGCTGGGGTAGATGACCACAATTCAAATTTTAGTTCAGCATAATCATCTAGACATAAAGTTCGGTCAGGAACAGTATATTGATTGCTATTACTAAACTGATCGTGTAATGGTTTTAGTGGAGTAGAAACTATGGGTTCAGTGCTCCAAATGCTGTCATTTCCACAGTTTCCACAAAAATGTTTTTTGTGTGGGCTAATGGCAAAATCACCTAAATCGAGATGTGGATAACCACACTTTTTGCACGTAATACAAGACATATTTCGGCTTTCTTCAATTGACCGAACAAATTCAAATGCAGCAGGAGGTGTTACTTGAATTCTTGTAATCTCTGAGTTTTTAAATAAGCCAAGGTTTTCATTATAAGAACAAACAATTGCGTCAAAATCTCTATCGACGGTTTTATTCGCCTTGTTGCTAAATCGCTTATGGACATGAATTTTTGGAGCCCTTTTTTCGATGGATTCTGAGGATAAAGCTGGAGGAAGAGAGCACCAAATACCAATCTCTTCAAAGTCTTTAAACTCTATTTCTAATGGGTTAATCACATAACTCATCTTGGTATGATGATTGCTGCATCTAACTTCCCCTGATTCAGATGCGGCTGTGTAGTCAGCTTTTACTCCCCAGTGTATTTGATGTGTTTTGCAGTACCATCGCTTTGCTCCATTCCGAAACTTGCCAGCAGGAATTATCTGACAAGGGAGAATAGCATCATCTCCTGATGCTCCTTCAAACATACCAAAGGCTTCTTCTGAGCTAACCGCAATATTTCCGATTGTTCTGCCTGGAGCCCAACAAACAGCATCGGCTGCATTATAGTCATCGTGCGAGAAGTTAATGTCTTCTTCGTCACCTATTTTGCGAATATATTCCTTTTTCGCCAGTCCAGTGCCTTTGTTTGACCACTTACATTCCCAGACTTCGACTTTCTGAGTATCTTTATTAATTTTTCTGGAGTAAAACATATTATCGGGTAAAGTGATGTTCGAGCTGTAAGTTGCCTAACGGTACAATTGAGCGGTAAGAGATCGCCCCCAACTCAAAACCAAAATATCACAACATTGTTCAGCTTAATGCTTTGTTATACAGCGATTCCTGCGGAGCGCTTCGCTATCGCTTCACAATTACATATATTACACAATCCTGTGAACTGCTTCAATTATCAGATGATTTCAATTTAATCCCCAAAACCTGAGTATAAGCACCTCTAGCTTGAGTCACGCCAATTGTCCGCTGTGCTGATTCTATCATCGGCCGACGCAAACTCACTACAATAAATTGTGCTTGTTCCGCTTGTTGTTTAATCATTCTCGCTAACCTTTCCACATTTGCCCCATCTAAAAACATATCTACTTCATCAAAAGCATAAAACGGTGATGGACGATATCTTTGCAGTGAAAAAATAAAACTTAAAGCAGTTAAAGATTTCTCTCCCCCAGACATGGATGCAAGACGTTGTACTGGTTTACCTTTAGGGTGTGCAACGAGGTTTAAACCACTGCTAAAGGGGTCTTCGGGGTTTTCTAGTTGTAAAAAACCATCTCCATCGGATAAGGTGGCAAAAATTGATTGAAAGTTCTCATTAACTGCGTCAAATGCTTCTTTAAATGCGGTTTGACGGAGGGTGGTAAAGTTTTCAATTCTTAATAATAATTCTGTTCTTTCTGCTTCTAAGGTTTCTAATTTCTGAGTTAGTTCTTGTAAACGTCCTTCGACTATTTCATAATCGGTTAAGGCTAACATATTCACAGGTTCCATTGCCTGTAAACGTTTACCTAAACTGCGTAACTCTTTTTGTAATTCTTCTAAATCTACTTTATCTGGTACTTCTGGTAAGGGGTTGGGTAAATCTGGGGCTAGGGTTTGCAACTGAATTTTTAAAGCAGTTAAATCTTCTCTACGTTTTGCTTGGGTTTGTTGCAGTTTCTCTATTTCCCATTGTATTTTTTGCTGATGTAGTATTAATGCTCTTAATTCCTGTTCTGTTGCGTCTCTTTTCTTTTTCTCTTCTCCTAAATTCTCTTCTAGTTGTTTTAAGTGAACTTGAATAGCGGTAATTTGCTGATTTAGTTCTGTTAACTGACTGTTAACCGCTACCTGTTGACTGCTAACTGTTGTTTGTTCTTGTTGATATTCAATTATTCTTGCTTCCGATTCTGCAATTTTCTCTTGTAACCGCTGTTGTTGATTTTCGAGATTTTGTAATCTTTGTTCTACTTCTCTGACATCAGTTTCTTTTTGTTGTAATTGCTGCTCTTGATTTCTAATGGTAGCTTGGATTTCTTGCCACTCGCTGGGGGTTTGGGAGGCTTCCAACTCCAATAATGTATGTCTTAATTGTTGCAGTTGATTTTCTTGTTCCGGTAATTCCCGATCCAAAACTGCTAACCGAGTTTGAGCATGATTGAATTTTTCGCTATTTTGGGATAGTTGAGTGCGGGTATTCTGCAACTGTGCAGTTAAGGTTTTTATTTCTTTTTTAATCTGTTCTAAATATAACTCTTGTTCTCTGCGTCCCTGACGTGTCTCCGTTAATTCCAAACTTAACTGCTTACTACGAGCAGATAAATTAGTAATAGCTTCTAGACAACGGTCTAAAACTCGGTCAATATCTTTTAATCTGGTTCTTAAATTGACAACTTCTTGAGATTCCCTAGCTTCCCCGGTAGCAAATTTCAATGTTGAACGTTGGTTACTACTTCCCCCAGACATTGCACCGCTAGTTTCCAATAATTCACCATCTAAGGTGACAATGCGATAAAGTCCGATTTGTGTCCGCGCTTGTTCTAAAGTTTGAAAAACTACCGTATTACCAAAAACATACTTAAAAACTTCTTCATACTTGCGATCGCACTCTACCAAATTCATGGCATATTCCACAAACCCATCTACATAACGCAAGGTTAAGTCTGGGGTAAATTTCGGTGCTTTAATTTTATTCAAGGGTAAAAAAGTCGCTCTACCCGCACGTTTTTGTTTTAATAATTCAATTCCCGTCGCAGCAACTCGATCATCTTCTACTACAATATGTCCTAATCTTGCACCCGCAGCAGTTTCCAAAGCTGAATGATAACGAGATTCAACTTTACCCAAATCCACCACTAATCCACACAAGCCCGGTAAACCAGATTGAATAATTACCTTACTCGCATGAGTTCCTTGGACTTCTTGCTGTGCTTGGGTTTGTGCTTCCAATTTATCTAACTGACGTTGTTTATCTCGCTGTTCCTGTAATAAACGTTTTTGTGTGTCTTGTTGCAGTTGTAATTCCTGATCTGTTGCGGCGAGATTCGCTGCTAAATCTTGAATAGGTTTGTTAGCTGCATTAAAATCAGTCTCTAACTGTTCACATTCTGCTTTTTTTTGGGCTAATTGCGGTTCTAAATCAGCAATAATCTGAGATTCTTCGTTAATTAATTCCTGTAACTGTGAATTTCTTTCTCTCAGTTGTGCTTGTTCAGTTCTTTGGGGTTCAATAGTTTGTAATAAACTTTCCACTTGCCGACTTAAAGCCGTTTGCTGTTGTACCCAAGCTTCCGAAGCAGTAGCAATTCCCGCAGCAACTTGACGAGAAGATTCTAAATTTTGTCGTGCTGTATTTCTTTCATCTCGTAAAGAATTGACCTGGGAAGTTTCTAAACCTTGTTGTTGAGAAGCTTGTGATAAAGAAACTTGATATTGTTGTATTTCCTGTTGACTTTGATTTAATCGCTTATTAGTTTCTTGTAAATGAGACTCTATCTCACCTTGTTGACGTTGAAGTAGCTTTCGTTCCGCTTCCTGAGTTGCTAAATTAGACTGTACAGCTAAAAGTTCATCTTCCCCCAAAGCTTTCACACGCATATTCAGAACATCCAGAGCAGTATTTTTTTCCTCAATTTCCCGGTTTGTATTTGTCAACTGAGTCGAAAACTCACCCAAAGCAACATCACCAGCGTGGATATCATTTGCAAACTTATCCTGTTGTGCTTGGAGAGAACGCCATGATAACACAGCTTCCCAAGACTGCTTTTCTTGAAACTCCTTTTTTAACTGACGATACTTTTCTGCTTTCAACTTATCTTGATAAAGGCGATCGCGTTGTATAGTTAACTCACTCTCAATAATACGACAACTATCTTCCTTCTCCTTCACCTCATCCAAAGTTGACTTAGCTTGATTAATCTTTCTATCAAACGCAGAAACACCAGCCAACTCATCAATAATTTCTCGACGTTCCCGTGCATTCATCGAAATAATGCTCGTCACATCACCCTGTAACACCACATTATAACCCTCTGGATAAACCCGCAGATTTTCCAAATCCTCATGTAACTGAGTCAGAGTACAAGAAACCCCATTAATATAATAATTAGAAGTATAAGTTCCCTGAGTAGTCACCCGTAAACGTCTAGTGACACTCCACTCCGTTGGGGACTGGGAATTATTTTTTTCCGCTTCTACTTCCTCAACCACCCCCGCGTCTTCACTTTGCGTCTCTGCGTCTCTGCGTGAGATAATATCAGAAATATCAAAAGTCACCGTCACACTAGCCTCAACAGTGGCACGTTTTTTAGCACTTTGAGTATTATTAACCAAATCCGGCAACCTTTCAGCACGCATACCCTTAGAACTAGAAAGTCCTAAACAGAACAGCAAAGCATCCAGAATATTTGATTTTCCCGAACCATTAGGACCAGAAATGACAGTACACCCCGGTAGCAAAGGGACAGAAGTTGTACCACCGAAGGATTTAAAATTAGTCAGTTCAACACGTTTAATATGCACCATTATGGGCGCTACTTCACAATTAACCTAAAAGAACAAGTGTATCAATTATTTTTAAATATTTGCAACTATTAAGGAATATTAGATTGATTCCAAATAGTTCCAAAAAACATAGACAAATATCTCATGCCTTTCATTTGCCGGGAATAACCCCGACAGGGCGAACTACAACGCCCTCTATCCCTAGACTAAATGCTGTCGGGACTACTTTACGTAAAATATTCAAACTACCATTGACATCAGCATGAATCAATAAACCATTACCTGTTTGATAAAACTTAGTTCTGATTCTGCGACCACTAAATTTTACACTGAGCTTAGTCGAAGTGTTCACTTCTTTCGAGTCAACTTTGCCATAAGTAGGAATAGGATCTTGGTCTAAAAAAGAAGCTACAGAAGTGTAAGACTCCTCAGAAACCAATACATTTATCCCCACTAATTTCGCTTTATAACTCAACTGCTGTACAAATCGAGTATGGGGAATACAAACAAAGTTTTGATTATTTCTACTGCCCAAATTCCCATTCTGTTTCCACAAGGAATTTTGACCTATTACTAAAGTCCCAATCCCACACTTGACTAAATGGTTAATAATTAAGCGACTGGCTTTATGCAGATAATCATCTACTCGAAAATTCCGTTTTTTAGTTAAACTTTGTAGTCGTTTAGAGGTCTTTTGATGTGCAGGTAGTAAAGATTGTAAATTGGCTTTTCTTTGATTATAATAACGATTAATTGATTTGATAATCCGCCCGGAAACCAGAACTGGTATAAATCCCGGCTGGTTTGATGTTAAGGTTGCTAGATTATCTATTCCTAAATCAATCGCTGCTATGGAATTAGGGTCTAAACCATAATCTGTTTCCTCTTTTTCATAGACAACTTCTACTACATAATGGTCAATCTTGGGGACAATTCTTACTTGATTGAGATAACAATAGTCTACTTTTGTAGGAATGTGAATCTGTGTTTGTGACAGATGAATCAACCCAGATTTCATTTGGGGTTTACTCACTGCTTGGGCTGTGTAAACTAATAAATGTCTGCCTTTTTCTTTGTGTTTATATTTGGGTAATTTGGGTCTGCCTAAAAATTTAGATTTATCTTCTGCATAAGCTTTAATTGCTGCAAAAAAAGATGACCAGTTGCGATGTAATCCTAATAATACTTGTTGGGCAACTTTGGCTGGTAAGGCCTGGTATGGTTCTGTCCCTTTTAATTGTTTTGCTAAACAATTGTAGTCAAGATATTTTTGAGTAAAGATGAAACTTTGGCGAATATGGAAGTTAGCATAATTGTAGAGGTTTTTGGCAGCAAAACACAATTTATCAATCTCCTGATAATGGGGATGATTTCTTTGAATGATATGCCGCTCGACTACTTGCATACACTAACTGGTTTCTATGAATATTCGCCCATATATACTAACATATCTTCGGGCTGATAATGCACAATTCTCGCTCATTTCCCTTTACTAGAGCAAACCTGTATAAGTGATTTTAGCTGACTTCTGTGTGATTAATGACTATAGATGACTATATTTGTCTATAAATTCGGCGAAGTTTTACAATACATAAAAAATATATATTAACATCTTAGTGAATATAGGATTAATATTTGAATTTTGAAAAAGTTAGGTATTGTAGGGTGTGTTAGAACGAAGTTCGTAACGCACCAAACCCTTGATAATGGTGCGTTACGCTATCGCTAACGCACCCTACTGTCTGTGTTCTTCGCACATTTGTGGTTCGTTACTCTTAAAATTCTCAATTCAAGATGAAACAATACTACCAAAATTTTATCATTCGTGACTGGCAACAGAGCGATCGCCAGTTAGCGGCAGCAGTAATTAGTTCAGTATTATCAGAATATGGCTTAGGATGGGAAGCTGAAGGTGCAGACAGAGATGTTTTAGAAGTTGAGGAATATTACTTAAAAACTGGCGGTGAATTTTGGGTAATTGAACACCAAAATAACATAGTAGGTACAGGTGCATATTATCCCATAGAAAGGGGAGACAACGCTGTAGAAATCAGAAAAATGTATATTTTACCCAAATTTAGAGGATTAGGATTAGGGAAATATTTATTACAAGAACTAGAAACAGCAATATTCAAACGTGGATTTAAGCAAATTTGGATTGAGACTGCAAGTATATTAAAAGAAGCAGTCCAGCTTTATGAGACTAATGGTTATATTCCCACTATAGGAGTAGAAACCCAAAGGTGCGATCGCGTGTATATGAAAGTGAGGTGACAGGGAACAGGTGACAGGTGACAGCAGGAGAGATGGGAAAATGGGGAGGATGAATAACCTAATGACTAACAAATAATAACTATGTTTAAAAATTTACTCAATCTATTACTACAAAATAACTGTCCGATTTGTCAGCACAGCACACAAAATCAAATTTGTCAATACTGTGCCAAACAACTGCAAAGCTGTCAATTACAAAACCCCAAAGCTTTATGGAAAAAGCCATTACCCGTTTTTGCTTGGGGGAGTTATGGGGGAACATTAAAGAGAGCAATTGCCGTCATGAAATATGAAAACCACCCAGAAATCGGGCGGTTATTAGGTCAGTATCTAGGAGAAATTTGGCTATTAAATTGTACATCAGAAAATAAAAAATCTGTAATTGTACCCATCCCATTACACAGTAAAAAATTAAAAGAGAGAGGTTTTAACCAAGCTGAACTCATTGCACGAGGTTTTTGTGAAACAACAGGGTTAAAATTAAAAGCAAAAGGTTTAACCAGAATCAAAGATACTAAAGCTCAGTTTAGTGTTTCAGGTACAGAAAGAGAACAGAATTTAGCAGATGCTTTTGCTTTAGGATCGGATTTTAAACGTCCTCATCCAGATACACAAGTATTATTAGTAGATGATATTTATACAACAGGTGCAACAGTCAAATCTGCTATACACACACTTAATCAAAATAACATTAATGTACTAGGTGTAGCTACTATAGCAGTAACAGCTAAAACATAGAATTAGTCCATTGTATATGGGCAAATTATAGGTAAAAAATCTATAATTGACAAAATTATGACCAATGCTAGAAAAACAAAGTTTGAATTTATGAATAAAACTTTTAAGGAGAAAATCAGAAAAATTATATTAATTCCTGTAACTATACTAACTATGAGTTTAAGTATAAGTACAGGAATTGCTCAAGAAAATAACTCTGCGGATAACAATAAAAACCTATATAAACCTATTCCCTTAAATCCCAGTGGGGAAGTTACTGATATGTTAACTATCAAAGATATTCCCACAGGTCAGGGAGGTTTTGCCCGTGATTATAGTATTAAACTAGAAAAAGGTGACAATTTAGCTATTGATTTATCATCAGAAAACTTTGACACCATCATTACACTGTTAGCTCCTAATGGTGCAACAGTAGGAGAGAATGATGATGGACCAGACGGTACAAGTAATTCTCTATTATTTACCCGCATTACCGAAACAGGAAATTACATTGTGCGTGTACGTTCTTTTGGAGAAACAGGAGTAGGAAATTTTAAACTCAAAGTCACAAAGTTGATACCAGTAAAATAAATTTATCGTAGGGGGTTTAGCACTGCTAAACCCTTACACACGTATTTATATCATTTGATCTAAACTGTGGCTTTTTCTAACATCAATTTAGAACGCTTCATCTGTTCAGGAATAGCTAAAGGATAATCACCTGTAAAACAAGCAGAACAGAAACTATTAGTATCTTCCCTGGTTGTTTCTAACATTCCTTCCCAACTTAAATAAGCAAGGGTATCAACTTCTAATAACTTGGTAATTTCCTCTACTGATTTTGTCGCAGCAATTAATTGATCCTGAGTATCCGTATCAATACCAAAGAAACAAGGATGGGTGACAGGAGGAGAAGAAATTCTCATGTGTACTTCCGCAGCACCTGCATCACGCAAAGCTTTAACCAGTTTACGGCTAGTAGTTCCCCTGACAATGGAATCATCAATTATTACTACCCGCTTACCCAATAAAACATCTTTTAAGGGATTCAATTTCATTTTAATTCCCGTTTCGCGCATACTTTGGGTTGGTTGAATAAATGTCCTACCGACGTAGCGATTTTTAATCAACCCTTCACCATAAGCTATTCCTGATGTTTGGGAAAAACCAATGGCCGCTGGTATGCCAGAATCAGGTACACCAAATACTAAGTCAGCTTCGATGGGTGATTCTTCTGCCAGTTTCCGGCCTAACCGCATCCGATAGCTGTATAAAGTTTCATTATGTACTACACTATCAGGACGGGCAAAGTATATCATTTCAAAGATACATAACTTGCGTTTTGCTTCTTGATTCCAAGGGAAGGATGCTAAACCATTTTCGGTGATCCAAACTAACTCCCCTGGTTCAACATCACGCAGATATTCAGCACCAATAATATCTAACGCACAGGTTTCGGAAGCAAGTACATAACGCACAGGATTACTTTCTAAAGTACCAATAACTAAGGGACGAATGCCATTAGAATCACGTGTTCCCATCACACCATCAGGTGTACCAATTACTAGACTAAATGCACCTTGACAGCGATGAAAAGCACGAATTGCCCCTTCTAACCATTCTGCACCAGCATTGACTTCTTCGGCGATCGCATAGGCAATCATTTCTGAATCTGTGGTTGTGACTAAGTTAACATTAGTCTTGAGCAATTCTTCCCGTAACTGCATGGTATTGACTAAATTACCATTATGTGCCAAAGCCAAATTACCTAAACGAGTTTCCACCACAGCAGGTTGAGCATTAGCTTTGCGACTAGAACCAGTGGTAGAATAACGGGTATGACCAACCGCAATATCACCGGGTAATTCGTCTAAAATTGTTTCGCTAAATACTTGGGACACCAAACCCATATCTTTATGCTGGTGTACATACTTACCCTCAAAGGTAGCAATACCAGCAGATTCTTGACCCCGATGTTGCAGGGCATATAATCCAAAGTATGCCATTCTGGCCACATCTTGTTCTGGGGCATAGATGCCAAAAACACCACAAGCTTCTTCTGGCTTGTCTGGACGATTTGTAATGATGTTAATAGATTGATCAGAAGTGAGAGAATGCTTGGGAATCATGCTGGTTTTTGCTCCTGGTGGGGTGTCGTAAATGGGGAGGTGGGGAGATGGGGAGATGGGGAGATGGGGAGATGGGGAGAAATTTTTTATATTCCCTATTTCCTTTACTGTCACCTGTCACCTGTCAACTATCACCTTCTTCCTGCCTCTTAATAAATCTTTAACCATCCAATAAAACAGTACCGTAATTTGGTCAAGGATGGAGGATGAATTGTAAATTTTCATGCTTGATCCTTGACATTTATTCTGTCTATGTATTGGTATAAAGAGCGAGACGTTGAGCGATCGCCTGATCGTAGACGTTACTCATATCGGCAATGCTGACTTTAATGACTGCTTGGTTATCGGTAGTAGAAACTGTTAATCCTGTTTCTAAGTTAGCAACTATGCCTAATTTTTGCCAATTTTCTCCTAAATTTTCCTGTAAACAGGATTCCCAAATTTCCTGATTTTCCGCATTTACAGAAACTAAAATTCTCGCACCACCTTCACCAAACAGCACTTCATCCCAGCGAGAATCATAATTTGCAGAGATGCCTAAATTGATATCTGCCCCCAACTTACCACTTAAACAACATTCTGCCAAAGCTACCATTAAACCACCCTCAGCCGGATCATGTGCTGAACGCACCCATCCAGAACGAATACCCTCACGACAAACCTTTTGTACATTCCGTTCCAAATCAAAATCAACTCTTGGTGGTCTACCAGCAATTGTATTGTGAATCGTTGCTAAATATTCAGAAGCACCTAATTCAACTTTAGATTTTACAGGTAAACCCAACAGGTAAATTACATCACCTTCATTTTTCCAACCCTGACCACAGATTTTATCCAAATCCTCAATTAAACCAACCATTCCCACCACCGGAGTCGGATAAATAGGCTGAGGATTTCCCTGAGCATCAAAAGTTTCATTATACAAAGAAACATTACCACCAGTTACAGGTGTAGAAAACTCCCCACATCCTTCACTCAAACCCCGACAAGCAGAGGCTAATTGCCAATAACCAATGGGTTTTTCTGGACTACCAAAATTGAGGTTATCCGTCACTGCCAGGGGTTCAGCACCCACACAGCTAAGATTCCGGGCAGCTTCAGCTACCACCGCCTTAGCCCCCTCATAGGGATCTAAATAAACATAACGAGAATTACAATCAACTGTAGCTGCAACACCGCTGTTATGACTGGTAACTGGGGCAGAATTTAAAGGACGTAAACGAACTACCGCCGCATCTGCTCCACCGGGTAACAAGACAGTATTATTCTGTACTTGATGGTCATATTGGCGATACACCCAACTTTTAGAAGCAATGGTAGGAGTACCGAGCAAATTTAATAAAATATCTTGCCAAGTTTGCAACTTATTATTAACTTCAATTCCCGTAATATTACAGTTAGGCAAATTTGCAGATGTCCATTCCCAAGCTGTTTTTGCATATTCAGGAGGTTCTGCTAATAGTTCCCGTTCATACAAAGGTGTATTTTCTGCCAAAGCATCAGCGGGAATTTCGGCGGCAATTTCACCCTGAAACAAAATTCTGACAATGGGTTCTGCAATCACAGTCCCTGCAACTACCGCTTGTAGTCCCCAACGGTGGAAAATATCAATTAATTCCTGTTCTCGTCCTTTTTGGGCCACAAACAGCATTCTTTCCTGGGATTCGGAAAGCAAATATTCATAAGGAATCATTCCGTACTCACGAGCCGGAATTTTATCTAAGTCAAATTCAACACCTACACCACCCTTGGCGGCCATTTCCGAAGTAGAACAAGTTATACCTGCTGCACCCATATCTTGAGCCGCAACTACAGCCCCGGTTTTAAATGCTTCTAAACAGGCTTCAATTAAAGACTTCTCTAAAAATGGGTCGCCTACTTGCACCGCAGGACGGTTATCCATTGACTCATCGGTTAATTCTGCACTGGCAAAACTCGCACCACCCATACCATCCCGTCCGGTGGTTGAACCTACATATAAAACCGGGTTGCCAATTCCTGAAGCACCGGATTTGACTATTTCTGGTGTTTCCATTAATCCCAGTGCCATGACATTAACCAAGGGATTTCCTGAATAGGCTTTGTCAAAATAGACTTCTCCACCTACCGTGGGAACACCGACACAGTTACCATAATGGGAAATTCCGGCTACAACGCCGTTAAATAATCTTTGGGTTTTGGGGTCATCTAAATTACCAAAGCGGAGAGAATTTAATAAAGCGATGGGACGCGCACCCATTGTAAATATATCTCTTAATATACCTCCCACACCGGTTGCCGCACCTTGGAAGGGTTCAACAGCGGAGGGGTGGTTATGGGATTCGATTTTAAACGCTAGTTGTAGTCCATTGCCGATATCCACAACGCCAGCATTTTCACCGGGTCCTACTAAGATGCGGGGGCCTGTGGTGGGAAACTGTTTGAGGAGGGGACGGGAATTTTTATAGCAACAATGTTCAGACCACATTACGCCAAACATACCTAGTTCGGCTTTGTTGGGGTGACGACCTAAGCGGCGGACAATTTCGGTATATTCTTCTGGTTTAATGCCTTCTGAGGCGATTTCTTGGGGTGAAAAGGGACTTTCGGTGGTCATGACTTAAATTATGCACCAAGAGGATAGATGATTATTTTATCTGTTTACGCATCATATCTATAATTGCTACTTAAATTAAAACTTCAACTTCCTGGGCGATACTTGTAGGCTGGGGAATTGCTAAACCACAGAAATCAAGCATTAGCTGACACTAAAAATTAATTATCCTGACGCACACCATTAACCACTGGCTTAATATTCCGATCAGAAAAGGGATCAGTACCACCAGTCCAGTTAAAATCACTGATGCGAATACTAAAACCACCTAATTCTAAAACCGGGTTGTAACGTAAAGTAATACCATAGGTGCGCCGGCTATATTCTAATGTATAATCAGTGCTACTTTCTTGACCTGTATCTAGGTTAATGGAAGTTTGAAAACCTAAACGAATCGGGCCATAAACTTGTTGAGAAATTCCCGCACTGAGGACTTTATTATCAACGGAACGATCAAACAAAAATGGTGATAAACCGCTGTTAAAACCTTGGGAATAACTAACATTAAAAGCGGTGTAATCTAAAAATGGTTTAGAAAAATTACCCACCTGTCCCACTAAACCAATTGTTCCAGTTAAGGTACTTTGATTATCGCCACTGGTGTAATAGCTTGTAGTACCTGTGACACCTGCGATCGCCTGTAAATAAGGAACAACAGGATTAGGAGTATATTTTAAACCTTCTGTTGCTGTAGGTTCTAAAGGTTTACCTTGCCATAACAAAAAACCTTTACCCAGGGCGACACTACCCTGTAACCTACCTAAAGAAACACGATTATTTTTTCTGTCAACTTCTAATAAATCTTGCCGATCAGTATTAGCATTAATATATTGAGCGCCACCTTGATAACTCAAGTTAACACCACTATTACCTAAAGGAATCACTGGAGAAGTAATTACACCACCAATACTACTTTGCACAGTTTGAAAACCAAGAGTACCATTATAAAGGCGATCGCGGTAGCTTGCTTCTAAATTCAAAGTGTGGGGATTCACATCACCCAAAGTTTGACGTAACCTCAAACTCCCCCGCAAATTATCCTCTACCTGATTCAAATCCAGACTGGTTAATTCTCCCCTCCCTTCAACAGTAGTTTTTGCACCCAACACACTATTAAATTTGCTAGTCACACCAAACAAATCTGCCACATTACTACTATCTTCAAAAGCCTTTTGGATAAAAAATTGTGGTGTAATAGTCCAGCGAGTTTGATCATTATTAATTGCAGAAACATGACGTTCTACATACAAACCGCCACGATTACCATTGTCATAACCAGGAGAAACAATAAATGGATTTATATCCCTTTCTCGCCGATCAATTGTTTGATTATTAATGGGGATCGGTAAACTAAAATTTTGATCAAAAACTAATCTTTGATTTTGAGTCGTAATTCTATCTACTAAAGGCGCTTCTTTTGTTAAAGTCACCTTAGAGGCTCTTAATTCTAACTCTGGCGGAGAAAAAGGATCATTAGTAATTTTCACATCCTCAGCTTGCCAACCACGGGGGTAAAAATCAATTCTTTGCGCTTCAAACCGCATCCGCTTGACTACACCACCAGATTCAGCCACAGGAAGATTACTAGCATCTGGTTGACCACCAAGGTTAACATTAATACCACCAGGACTGCTAACACCTGTAGTTGGTTGATTAGCACGAATGCGATCGCTAGGTGGCCGACTAGGAACACCACCAGCTGTTAAATCTGCACTAGGAGCGGGATCAAAGGCAAAATCTCTCTCAGTAGTCGGAATATAAATTTCCCCACTACCATTTTGCAAATCCCCAGTATCCTGGACAAAATTATAAGTAAAACGCTCTCCCCTAAATACCTGATTACCTCTGGTTAAAGCCACATTTCCCTCACCCACAGCAATTAAATTATCTAAATTTACCTGTAGGCGATCGGCATCTACCACCGCACCATCAAACCGTACCACCACATTACCTTCAGCAGTAACGACTCGTCTTTGCTCATCATATTCTTGACGGTCTGCAATTACTTCTACTACCCTTTTTCTGACTTCTGCGTTTTGCTCAGAAGACTGTTTTGGTAAAGGAAATTCAACAGTAGTAGGAGCAGATTGTTGGTTATTGGGATTACGAGGTTTAAACTCAATAATATTTTGTACAGGTAAAGAAGTGGGAGGATTTTCTGATATCTCTAGAGAGCCAGAAATGTTAATCTGATCTCCTAATTTCTCTAAATTTACATCTTTACCTGAAGTATTTTGCTGTGGTGCTAAAGTCGGCGTTTTAATAACAACAGGGGATTGAGATAAAAATAATTTTTGGTCGTTAACGACTCCACCATGAGTTGGAAATGTAGCGAATGGTGTTTTGTTAATCTCGACTTTTTCCTGTAGCTGATTACTTACATTTAAGGAATTTCCTAAAACTTCCGCACTTTTAGAAACCGTGGCAGGAGAAAATTCTGGAGGTAAGTTTTCTGGAACAGGAGAAGAAGATAAAGGTTGAGTAACTGCGGAATTATCTTGATGGTTTTGAGTAAGATTTACTGAACCATCAACATCATGATGATCATTTTTTCCTAAAATTACCTGTTGCTCAATAGAATTTTTATCCTCTACCACAGCAACGGCCAGAGGAATACTAGGTTGTATATATTCTTGAATAGGAAGCGAATCAGGTGGCAAAACTGGGTGAAGCATATTTGGTGGAAAATCAAGCTAACAAAAAGCCAGATATTAAGCCGGAAGGATCTATTACACATTTGCCTTCCGACTTCACCTGCTGATGACTTGCAGCAGCCGACAAAGGGGAGGACACTAAATCGTTTGTTCAGATTTGTGCCAATTTTCAGGCATTTAGTGTCTTCTACCTTCCAGCAGTTGCAGGAATTAAGGGAATTCTTACTCTAAATCCCGACGACCGGGGTTACGAGCAGGGTCATTAGACAAAAAGCCAAATATGAAAATTCCAACAAAGAGGCCTACAACAATATAAACAGCGATTTTTAAAGTCACCATAGCAATATCTCCCAGGGGTAAGACAAAAAATTTATCAGCAATCTGCTACGCAGAAAAGATAGCTTCTCTATCTTACCCATATCTGGCTCTTTTTTGGAGGTATAACCAAAGTCAAGAGTCAAAAAGCAATGTTTATAAGTGAGTATCTCACTATAACTTTGTTTTGATGTTTGGCAATATTCACAACAACTGGACTTTGGTTATGTTGCTTGACGTTAGTTGATGTTTCAGGTTTCCCCCTTAACGCTGATTAATCTTGATCAACTCTTTGCTAATTCTGCTTTTAACTACTTTGGCAGGTATACCTACAGCTATGGAATAGGGAGGAATATCTTTATTTACCACTGCTCCGGCCCCAATCACGCTACCTTTGCCAATTGTGACACCATCCAATACAGTGACTCCATGTCCCAACCAACAATCATCTTCAATCACTATTCCCTGCCGAGTAGTACCTTGCTCTTTTATGGGTAAGGAAACATCAGCAAAATTATGATTATTGGCATAAATTCCGGAATGGGATGCAATCATACATTGCTTGCCAATTCTAATATCTCCTGGCCCGGCAATACAAACATTAGGAGCGATGAATGTTTGATCATCAATATGGATACAAGTATCTTCTAAACAGCCGATGTCAACGTTACGTTCTAAAGCTACTTGGTTTCCTAAATAAATTCTATTATTTGGATGTCCTTTCGCATCTAAACGTACATTTTTAAAGATGTGTACTCCATCACCAAGTTCAATGGCAGATGTATTGATAAATTCCACGCTATGCTGAATATATACGTCTTTTCCCATGGACGTAAACAAATTACGATATAGCAATCTTCTCAGTTGTGGACCAAAGGCAATCTTGGGAACATCTCCCAATAAGGTAGTTACTAAAAGTTCTTGAAATCTTTGTAGTTTATGAGAATATTTTTGGTTCATCATGCTTACGAATATTTTAGTAACAACTATTTCACATCAATCAGCAATAGGTAAGTAAACAAATGCAATTTTTAAAGGTTTGATTTTCTATTTATTCCCATCTACTAAATTATTGACTGAACACTGGCAACTTTAGTTACTAAGATTGAGTTTAGATTGGGGGTAATTATCTTAGTATTCAAGGGTTTTGGTCATAAATGACTCATTTATTCTCTTGTTTTTAGGTCAATAAGTGAAAAATATGTTGATCATGAAACTTAAATTAATCAACATATTTCCTTTATAGTTAATCAAGTCAAAAGATTAATCTATAATTATGCTGAAATTAATTGTCTATTCTCATACTTGAAAGATACCGTTGATATCTAATATCAAAAATTCAATTGGCAAGATTATCCTATCGCTCGATCTAGTACAGCATGGCATAAATAAACCAACCATTTCCAATTTCTACAAAGCTTACTCCGTATTATTTTTTAATTTTAACTTCGGCAATGCGGTACTAGGCGATCGCAGATTCTCTAGGATTGTCATATACTACAGATGCGTCTACAGTTGTACAGATTATCCATACTTTAAATGAGAATCTTATTTGTGTTTGTTACAACTGTTATAAATGAATATGCTCAAAAAACATTTATCTATTAATTAAAACGATTTGCAGTTCTTAATCCCTGACTCATTAATAGATCATGTAATTTTTATTTAACGATCATGTAATAGAAATCATAATTTACATCCTTTCTAGGATCATAGACTTAAATCAGTAAATTTATGGTAAATTTACAAAATGATACGGGGAAAACTCATCTTTAATTATGTATCGCTCATACTACTTACATAATTATTTGCATATTGATAAATATTTAAGGTGGATTATCACCAACTTCTGCCATAACATTAAAATTGATCATTGGTACAAATAAATAAGCTCTTCCGTGACTACTATGGCACTCGTCTGGCAAAAAAATTGTGGAGTGTAATAATTTAATCCTCCCAAAAAAATGCGTTAAAAGATAAAAAATCACTGTTTTAGATACATTGCCAATTTTGATTACAGTTTACATTCACAATAACATGATTTATTTTTTATGGGATATTTTTAATTAAAATTTTTGATATGACATATTGTATATATCTACATCTCATTTTTGATAAAAATTGAGTATAATTTGGGTGTTTAATGAGATTTTGATACTTTTAAATCTGCGGTATTTAGCCTCACTAAGACATTGTTGAGAATCATTGAGTATTTCTATATATACTTCGTAATTTTGGATCTTTCAGCCTATAAAACTCAAAAATAATTTAAAATAAATAAATTTAAAATAATTTTTTTGCTAATTCCACTTACAATATTTAAGTATTAAACATGGATCACAGGTAATCAAACCTGATATTTGCTGGGATGATCATTCAGGGATGAACTTTATTTATACATGATTTTGACAAGCAAAACTTTTCACCAAGTAGACAAGTGTAAAGATGTGTATAAAGATAATTATTATAAATTTTTTGTAAACTACCACTCAAATTTAATTGAGATTATTTCTATTTTTTTGGTGATCACAGAAGACAAAAAACCACTTACAGAGTAGAATGTGGCTTTTAAGTGACTCATGTGTTAAAACAATGATTGTAATTAAAGAAATTGTCAAGCAAGCTTTAACAACTGGTTATTTGAGTGCCAAAGCCCAAGCTCAGATTCGTACTCTTTTACAAACAAATTACGATTCAGAAGATATAGACGCTTTAATTATTTTACAACGCTCTGTCGTAGCTGGTAAAATTCAGCAGGAGTCACGTTGTCGAAATAAATACCGTTCAATTGTAGAACAAGATAGTTCATCAAATATCAAGCTTGCTTATCAAGTAGCGGCTGAACTTGCTTGTGTAGCAGCAATGGCCTTATCTTTCTGCTATATAAAACCTAGACAAAGCTAGACTTTACTTTCTACTTCAATGGGAGCATGGGAGCGGTTATCCCTCGGTAGACTTGCACGCTGTAGCCCAACGCGACTTTCTCAAGTTAAGATTTGGAAACAGACTACCACTATCAATGCTTGGTTTTCGCGTCGGTAATAGTCTTATTCAATACTTGATATACTAGGATTATACATCAAGTTGGGATTTTTCTTAGCTAACTTATGTCAATTTTTGTCAACATAAGTCTATTTTTGACGATAAAATTGTCAACTTATGACAAGCTCTACTAACAGTCCAAATCAAACTTCAATCAGCACATAATTGATTTTACATAGAAAAATCTGCAAAAGATATTAAGTTTTACTAGGTTAATTTACCTTTTGTTAGCACTGAATGAACCAGTAGCTGATTCCTAGACTCTACTAAAAGATACTGGTATAATTTTGGCAATAGCCAGCCGTGATCCAGTTTATTCCTTCTGCTGATCAAATTATTGATCACATATTGAAAATATTAAAAAATAATTAATTTTTTCGATTCTCTTGTAGAGAATATTCCTATTTATAACTAAAATCATAGCTAAGAAATTCATATCACTTATATCACTCAGTCTGTTACAATCACGAGTCAATTTACCAAGTTGCACTTTAAGTATCAGTGTAACAAAACCAAAAACCTCTTGTAATCAGAGTTTCATTACCTAATCAGTTTGACAGTTATCAGGAAGCAAGCATAAGTACATTCAAGGCAAATCATGAGTAAAATTCAATGGATGAGAATAGATTAAGTCAGATTAAGTAACTGTAGAAAAATAAACTTTACCCAATGTGGAAAATTACCAACAAGAAACCGTAGACGGAAAACAGTTTTTGGTGTAAAGTCTAGCAACATTATGAGAGAATTATCCTCAATGCAGAACAAAGTCGTCAAAGATTTACAAACATAATATAAAGAATTAGCAAGATTGGTTAAAGACAGTAAAAAATAACCATACATATCTGAACATCAATAATTTTTACCAAATTATGCAACCAATTCGCACATTTAACGTTTCTCCGTCATTACCGCAGCGTCTAGAACCATTACGGAAACTAGCACAGAATCTCCATTTCGATTGGAATGTTGAAACAAAAGACTTATTTCGTCGTTTAGACCCAGATTTGTGGGAATCTAGCCGCCATAACCCCGTATTAATGCTGGGGACTATCAGTCAAAACCGTCTATTGGAAGTCGTTGAAGATGAAGGCTTCCTCGCGCAAATGGATCGTGCTGCTAGACAGTTAGAAGACTATTTGCAAGAGCGGACTTGGTATCACAAACAGCGTGGTCAAAATCAAAAAGAATGCTACGCTTATTTCTCCGCTGAATTTGGACTGGTGGATTGTTTACCGGTTTACTCTGGTGGTTTGGGTGTACTAGCTGGGGATCACCTCAAATCTGCCAGTGATTTGGGATTGCCTTTGGTGGGTGTGGGTTTACTTTACCAACAGGGTTATTTTGCCCAGTATCTCAACGCTGATGGTTGGCAACAAGAACGTTACCCCATCAACGATTTTTATAATATGCCCTTGCATTTGGAAAAAAATCCCGATGGTTCAGAACTACGGATTGCGGTAGATTACCCAGGACGCAAGGTTTACGCTAGAGTATGGCGTGTACAAGTAGGTACTGTACCTCTGTATATGCTGGATACCAATATTGAACCTAACAAAGCCTACGATCATGACATCACCGATCAGTTGTATGGTGGTGATATTGATATGCGTATTCACCAGGAAATTATGCTGGGGATCGGTGGTGTGCAGATGTTAAAAGCCTTGGGTTACAAGGTGACTGCCTATCACATGAATGAAGGTCATGCGGCTTTCTCGGCTTTGGAACGCATCCGGCTGTTGATTCAGGAAGAGAGTTTGAGTTATGCCCAAGCTAGACAGGTAGTTTCTTCTAGTAATATCTTCACTACTCACACTCCTGTCCCTGCGGGGATTGATTTATTCCCACCGGATAAGATTTTGTACTACCTGGGATACTATGCAGATATCTTTGATTTACCTAAAGAACAGTTTTTAGGATTGGGTAGGGAAAATACTGGTGATTTGTCTGCACCTTTTAGTATGGCGGTTTTAGCTCTGAAAATGGCGACATTTTCCAATGGTGTGGCACAGTTGCACGGTGTTGTCTCCCGGCAAATGTTCCGGGGGTTATGGAAGAAAGTACCAGTGGATGAAGTACCAATTGCTGCTATTACCAATGGTGTTCATGCTCGCAGTTGTGTATCTAAGTCAACGCAGGAATTATATGACCGTTATCTGGGGCCAAATTGGTCATCAGTACCACCAGAAAGCCAATTGTGGGAACGGATGGATTCTATTCCTGATGAGGAGTTATGGCGCAATCATGAACGCTGTCGTTTGGATATGGTTCTGTATGTACGGGATCATTTGGTCAAGCATTTACGCGATCGCGGCGCTTCTGCTTCTGAGATTGCCCAAGCCCAGGAAGTTCTTGATCCCAATGTCCTCACTATCGGTTTTGCCCGTCGTTTTGCTACCTACAAACGGGCAACTTTGTGGATGCGGGATTTGGAAAGAATTAAACGGATTTTATTAGGTAACAAACATCGTAAGGTTCAGTTTGTAATCGCTGGTAAGGCACACCCAAAAGATATTCCTGGTAAAGAATTGATTCGGGATATTAACCATTTCATCCATGAACACCATTTAGAAAAGCACGTGGTGTTTGTTCCTAACTATGATATTCACATTGCCCGATTGATGGTTGCTGGTTGTGATGTGTGGTTAAATACACCACGTCGCCCTCGTGAAGCGTCAGGAACTAGCGGTATGAAGGCAGCGATGAATGGACTACCAAACCTGAGTGTACTTGATGGTTGGTGGGATGAGGCTGATTATGTCCGCACTGGTTGGGCAATTGGACATGGGGAAAATTACGAAGATCCCAATTATCAAGATGAGGTGGAAGCTAACGCTCTCTATGAATTATTGGAGAAGGAAGTTGTACCTCTGTTTTATGATCATCGTGATGAAGATGGTTTACCCCGTCCTTGGGTAGCGAAAATGAAGGATGCTATTCGCTTGAATTGTCCATTCTTTAATACAGCGCGGATGGTACGTGAATATGCAGAAAGGGCTTATTTCCCCGCCAGCGATCGCTATCATACGTTAATTGTGGATCATTACTCCCCAGCTAAGGAATTATCAGCTTGGAAGTCAAAACTTTCAGACCACTGGTTTAACATCAAAGTTAAAGACATTGATGTTTCCGCAGCATCGGAAATTGAAGTTAATCAAACTGTAGCGGTGAAAGCTAAGGTTGATTTAGCAACTTTAACAAATGATGATGTGCGTGTGGAACTCTACCAAGGTGCAATTGATGCTGATGGTGAAATTGTCAATGCTCTCCCTGTGGTGATGAATTACCAAGGACAGGATAGCGATGGTTTAAGTATTTACACCGTGGATATCACCTATACAAGTTCTGGTTTACAGGGTTTGTCTTTGCGAGTGTTACCTCAAAATCAATACCTTTCTAGTCCTTATGAACCCCGGTTAATTGCTTGGGCTGAGTAGTTTTTTCATCTAGTTTTTCAATGTTTTAAATCTTGAATTAAATCTTGAATATGAGGCGTTGCTGATGAAATTTGGCAACGCTTTTTTTATTAGTCAGAAGTGGCTTACGCCAAGCTGCGCGAACAGGATTTCAGGATTTAAGGATTTTCAGGATGTGATTGTTAAATAGTAAATTACCTGAGATTCTAGTCGGTTTTAACCGACTTTAGCTTTGAGACAGGGAATTTATTCCCTGTGTAATTTATGTGTAATTTCAGGATGTAATTTTTTTGTCTGAATCAGGATTTCCAGGATTTCAGGATTTTTAGGATGATGCAGATTTTATTAATTACTCGTTATTAGTCTTATCTATTTTTCCGAAATATAGGAAAATACTATTGAAACATCCTTTAAATGTTACCCTAACCTAACTCATAGTGAAGTAACAATGACAGATCCAATTACAGCTATAACAGCCAACGCGATCGCAAACCTAGCCTTCCAAGAATTTATTAAATCAGGATCTGGGGAACTTGCCAAGAAATTTACCACAGATGCGATCGCAAAAATGAACGAACTGCGGAAAACTATTTTAAATAAGTTGCAGGGTATATCTCCAAAGGTTGACGAAGCACTGACTAAAGCAAAAACAGGATTGATTCTAAATAGATAAAATTGGTATAAGATAAAAACTGTAGAAATATAGACAGCAATGGCAATGGCAACCAACCGTATTGAGGCGTTTCAACAAGCATTTCGTAATTTACAGTTACAACCTTTGGTGACACCAGAAGAAACGGCAAATCTTCGAGTTCCTTATGGTGATAATTTTATTGAAGAATTAGAGCAATTAGTATTAGATTGTAGTGATTATACCAATCAGTTAATTTTTGCAGGACATCGCGGTTGTGGAAAGTCTACATTATTAGCAGAGTTTGCACGGCAGTTTGACGGTAACTATCTAACAATCTTTTTTTCTATATCTGATTTAATCGAAACTACAGCTATTAATCACATTAATATTCTTTTTGCCATTGCTTTACAAATTATGGCTAAAGCGGAGGAAGAAAAGATTGAAATTGAACCAGATAAAAAAGAAAGATTTTTTAATTGGTTTAAAGACAGAACGCAAATTGAAGAAAGTAAAATAGGTGCTGAACTAGAAGCAGGCTTTGATTTGTTGGGATTCCTTAAAAGTAAGTTAAAAGCTGAAGCCACTATCCGCGAAGTTATAGAAACTAAATTTTCTCGTAATTTTCAAGATTTAATTGATACTCTTAATTTAATCGCTACAGAAGTTTCTTTAGCTTGTAAAAAAGATATTGTAGTGATTATTGATGATTTAGATAAATTAGATTTAGAAGCTATTGAAAAGATATTTAAAAAAAATATTAAAGCTTTATTACAACCTAATTTTTTTGTTATCTATACAATTCCTATTGCGACAATTCGTGATGGTGTTTTAAAAAAGCATATCGAAGATGAAACAAGTAATCGCATTTTTGTAATGCCAGTGTTGAAGACCTATCGTAAAGGTGAAAGCCATAAAGATAACACTCAACCAGTTGATGCCACGATCAATAAATTACAAGAAATTTTGCGTAAACGAATTGATAAAACTTTACTAGCAGATGATGTTTTACTTGAGATTGCTTTAGCTAGTGGTGGTGTAATTCGAGAGCTAGTCCGCATTACTCAAAAATGTTGTAGTTTAGTATTAGTTCAGTTGCGACAAAAAGTAAAAAAGCTAGAACCAATAGATAATGTACAGATTGATAAATTGATTTTGCAGGAAGCACTCGATATTTTGCGAAATGATATGACAATTACTCTGAGCAAAACTGATCGGGAAATTTTGCAGGAAACATATACGAATTATCGCCCTGATGATCCTAAACAGCAAGAATTTCTTGATTTACTCCACAATGTTTATGTCATCGAATATAAAAACACTGAGAGTTGGTACGATCTTCATCCTCTGGTGATTGAACAGTTAAAGCTAGAAGAGTTAATTTAATGAATGCCTTAACCAATGAAGATATTATCAAAGCAAACGAACAGACTTACATTAGTTTGTTAGTTTCAGTTGAAGCTGGCATTGGGATGTTACAGATTTTCATTGCGGTGTGTGATGCAGATCGCCAACGTGAAAACATTATAGCTAGTTATGAGAGAGAATTAGCAGCCAATATCAATATTTATCGAGTATATCTTGATCACAAAGAGCCAAGTTTAAAGCAAGCCATCACGCAACAAGTTATATTAAAAGAAAATGCTGTAGCAACAGTATTAGGTGCTGAAAGATTAGGATTATGGGATCAAGACAAATCTTTAAAAAAGTTTTTTGGTTATTTGCAATGGACACGAGAAGCATTGCGAGAACTAAAAATGCCGATTATCTTATGGATACCATCTCGCATTTATGCTCAACTTGCCAAGCAAGCACCTGATTTTTGGAGTTGGCGTAATGGTGTATTTCATTTTCAGCCTGAACCGTCTTTAGTCACAAATGAGTTACTAGTCAGTCATAATTTTGAGGCTATTGGAAATAATCAATCAAGTTCCGTTTTTTCACCAGAACAATTAGAAACTTCTTTAGCTGAAGCTATTAAGCAATGGGGAGCAGATAGTAGTAAAGTAGAAACTTTCTATAGCCAGCTAGGTAATTTGTATGCAGAAAGAGTGAAATCAGGAAAATCAGCAAATAGAGAACATGAATTAGAATTAGCTGAAAAATATTTTAATCAAGCAATAGTTTTTCAAACTCAGTTTCAACAAAAAGATGCTCTTGCTACCAGTCTGAATAATTTGGCAGCATTGTACAGGTCACAAGGACGATACAACGAAGCTGAACCTCTGTATTTGCAATCTTTAGATATCATCAAACGCCAATTAGGTGATGATCATCCCTCTGTTGCTACCAGTCTCAATAATTTGGCAGCATTGTATGAATCTCAAGGACGTTACAACGATGCTGAACCTCTTTATTTGCAATCTTTAGATATCTGGAAACGCCAATTAGGTGATGATCATCCCGATGTTGCTTCCAGTCTGAATAATTTGGCTTTGTTGTATAGAAATCAAGGACGTTACAACGAAGCTGAACCTCTTTATTTACAATCTTTAGATATCAGGAAACGCCAATTAGGTGATGATCATCCCGATGTTGCTTCCAGTCTCAATAATTTGGCAGGATTGTATGAATCACAAGGACGTTACAACGAAGCTGAACCTCTTTATTTACAATCTTTAGATATCAGGAAACGCCAATTAGGTGATGATCATCCCTCTGTTGCTACCAGTCTCAATAATTTGGCAGCATTGTATGAATCTCAAGGACGTTACAACGATGCTGAACCTCTTTATTTACAATCTTTAGATATCAGGAAACGCCAATTAGGTGATGATCATCCCGATGTTGCTTCCAGTCTGAATAATTTGGCTTTGTTGTATAGAAATCAAGGACGTTACAACGAAGCTGAACCTCTTTATTTGCAATCTTTAGATATCTGGAAACGCCAATTAGGTGATGATCATCCCGATGTTGCTTCCAGTCTCAATAATTTGGCAGGATTGTATGAATCACAAGGACGTTACAACGAAGCTGAACCTCTTTATTTACAATCTTTAGATATCAGGAAACGCCAATTAGGTGATGATCATCCCGATGTTGCTTCCAGTCTCAATAATTTGGCAGGATTGTATGAATCACAAGGACGTTACAACGAAGCTGAACCTCTTTATTTACAATCTTTAGATATCAGGAAACGCCAATTAGGTGATGATCATCCCGATGTTGCTTCCAGTCTCAATAATTTGGCAGGATTGTATGAATCACAAGGACGTTACAACGAAGCTGAACCTCTTTATTTACAATCTTTAGATATCAGGAAACGCCAATTAGGTGATGATCATCCCTCTGTTGCTACCAGTCTGAATAATTTGGCAGGATTGTATGAATCACAAGGTAAATACTCAGAAGCTGAAAATTTAGCTAAACAAGCATTAGCAATATATCAAAATAGATTAGGTAATGAACATCCTAATACACAAAACACAGCAGTTACAGTAAAATGCTTGTATATACAGGGACTTTTGCATTGCAATAAAAGCACTTTGATTAATATTCTTCAAGAACTAGCACAACAAGCAAACCGTCCTAAACTAAATACAGAAACAGCATTAACCTTGCTAGAACAGTTAGAAAACAATCCTGAATTATTGTCATCTATTCGAGAGTCTTTACAACAGCAAACAGAAGCATCAGATGATATCCCATAAAATTCCTCACATCATTTACTCCTAACCCATCGCCAAAATAAGAGCATAAAACTCTTGACTTGTGATTGGATATTTGTTATCATGAAATTGATAAGGAAGAACTATCTTACACTCATCAATAAAATCAACAAACCCTTTCCGGTACAACTATATAACCTGTACTTTCATCTCCTAAAACTAGATTCTTTTCCGTTCCCCAAAACCACCAATAAGCGCCAACGTAAGCACAAATTAAACTATCTAACATATCTTCCGTAGCTTTAAGTTCCTTTCCTGTGGTGGGTATTTCCGAGGGAAACGAACCGCAGATAAACGCAGATGAACACAGATATGGTGAAATCTTGGGCAGGATTTCTTGGATGTAATTATATAATTGGATGAGTTCTAAACGGCGTTCTGCAATTTTTCCTTTCTTATATTTGAGAATTCTATCTAATTGAAATAAGTTAACTATGGCTGGATGGGGAAACACTTCTATTTGATATCTGCCTGGTTTTTGGGGTTCAATTGTAGGTGCATGAACAAAACCACGGGTTTCTAATTCCAAGCCAAAATTAATAGTACGTTCTGCAAAAGCTAAATTTTGGTTAGCTGGATAGCAACCAGCATGATATTTACCAAAGTATTTATGACTGAGTTTATCCGGTAAACGACTTCCTGTAGGGTTCGGGATCAAGGTGGGTGCATCCACAGCAATGATCGCTGGTTCTCCCGTTTGCAGATTTTCATCTATCCACAGGAAGATATCTGCAATGGCATCTTGACGATCTAAATCTAATAGTTGTAATTTTCCGTCTATGAGTTCTAAACAACATAGGCCGCTGGGTTGGGAAGTCCAGCCAAAGTCCACACCGATAAATTTCATAAAATCAAATAATCCCAAAAATTCCGTAAATATTCTTGATATATATCCCAAGATATGAGTTTACTGGTAAATAACCAGGCAAAATTCTAGTAAGCTCACGTAATCACAAAATCATTAAGAAGGATCACAATCGTAACTTTTCTTAGAGTTTTGACCTGACAGTAAACCTCAATATCGAAAAACCATGAATACAACTTGGCAAGGTATAACCCAGTTGACAGAGTTTGGTTTGTCGAACAGGGTGCAAAATTTTCATAATTTTCACATTTTTCTCGCACAATCTCCAGTTTTACAACCTGACGAGTCAGCAATAACTACAGGTGTGAACGATGTACAAGGAGTTTTTGAACAACTACTTCAGTTTACCCCTCGTTTATTAGGATCTGCGGCGATTTTGTTGGTAGGTTGGCTACTCGCTGCTATCATCGCCAAAGCTACTAAAAAAATCCTTGACAACACAGATATAGATAACAGGATAGCAGCAGGAATCACTGCTGGCCAGGAAGTCCCCCAGGTAGAGAAATTAATCTCTGGCTTGGTGTTTTGGAGTATTATCCTGTTGACGGTGGTAGCTGTTTTACAGAATTTAGGTCTGGAAGTAGCCTCTCGTCCACTTAACAGCTTTTTAGATCAAGTAATTGGCTTTTTGCCTAAAATTCTTGGCGCAGGTATATTTTTAGGCGCAGCCTGGTTTTTAGCAACTATCGTTAAATTGATTACGGTACGTAGTTTACAAACCTTGCAGTTAGATCAGTTCCTAGAATCAGAACCTGAAGACGGTACACCAGGTTTAAATCAACAAAATCTCAGTGAGACTATCGGTAGTGCTTTATATTGGTTTATTTTTTTACTGTTCCTGATTCCAGTTTTAGATACTTTAGGACTGCAACAAGCACTACAACCAGTCCAGGCTTTAATTACGGAAATTCTCGCCATTCTGCCTGATATTTTGGCAGGATTATTAATTGGTACTGTCGGCTGGTTTTTGGCTGGTATCCTTCGCAGGGTGGTAACTCGTTTACTACACACAACTGGTCTGGATCATTTAGGTAGTAGATTTGGTTTGTCTCCCACTACAGGAGTACAATCTTTATCAAGTATTATCGGTACGATTGTCTACATTTTGATTTTGATTCCTGTAGCGATCGCATCCTTGAATGCTCTGAAAATTGAGGCTATCTCTGCACCGGCAATTTCTATGTTGCAGCAGGTTCTCAATGTTCTACCTAGCATTTTTACCGCTGTCGGCATTTTGATAGTTTCCTATTTCTTGGGTAGATTTGCCAGTGAGTTGGTAACAAGCATCCTCACCAGTTTAGGTTTTAATAACATTTTCACCATCTTAGGTTTACCCTCTCTGGTTCAGCAAACAGACAGTTCTGAATCAATGCCTACACCAAGTCGCACTCCTTCGGAAATTGTGGGTGTGATCGCCTTAGTGGGTATTATGCTGTTTGCCACTGTTGCGGCAGTGAATATCTTAAATATTCCGGCTTTGACAGTTTTGGTGACAGGTATTGTCATTCTCTTGGGACGAATTTTATCAGGCTTGATAGTATTTGCCATCGGTTTGTTTTTAGCAAATCTGGCTTTTAATATCATTAGCAGTTCTGGTAATTCCCAAACCAGAATTTTGGCTCAATTAGCCAGAATTTCTATTATTACCCTAGTTTCCGCAATGGCATTACAGCAGATCGGCGTTGCTCCTGATATCGTTAATTTAGCCTTTGGTTTATTACTTGGGGCGATCGCTGTAGCCATTGCTTTAGCATTCGGTTTAGGTGGCCGCGACGTAGCCCAAGAACAAATGCGAGAATGGTTAGACTCTTTTAAAAATAGGGAATAGGGCATAGGGCATTGGGCATTGGGCATTGGTAAAAATCTACTCCCTCTCTCCTGCTGTCACCGTGGCGTAGCACCTGTCACCTTCTGCCCACCTTTGTTAACAACTCATCTTTAATGCGGTTTAAAATTGATGTTTCATCCAAAGTAGATAAAATCTTACTCACCACCGCTTTTGGTCCATCGGGTCCCCAAGTCGCCCCATTTGCTAAATAGGCTTTGGTGACTTGGCCGATACCATAGGATGAAACTCCCGCTACCGCCCCTTGGGTGACTGCTACTGATAAATACGGTGCTAGAGTAACTCCCGCAGTCACAGAGGTGGAAACACCCAGCAAGGTTTTGAGACTACTTAAACCCAAATTTGCTAACAACTCACTCGCACCAATTCCGCCCATACTCAGGGCGATTTTTTGTAGCAATTTTACCGCACCTCTTTCTGTCATCTCGATGCTATAAAGTTGAGATAAACCTAAAATTAAAGCAATATCAATTACTACGCCACTAAGTATATCTACTACAGTCACAGGGTTTAATGCGATCGCCAGAGCTTTAGTCATTACCGCTTTCCAAATCAAATCATTAGCGTTTTTGTCTCTAATTTCTAATTTTCGCTGTACAACCTGCTCATTTACAGCATCAGCATAAAGCATAGTATTCAACGCCACCAAAGCCTTACCTTCCCGTTGCAAAATTTCCAAAATCTTGATTTTTAATTCATCCACCCGCGCCTGACCTGGACGTAGTTTAATATTCCTCGTACCATCAGAATTAACTACCGCAGTTTTCACTAGAGGAGAAGCAGCAGACATCACAATTTCATCAGGTGAAAGTAACTCTCTGACACGATCATCCCGAATTTTTTCGTAAATCGCAATTCTATCAGTTTCGGGATATTGATCAACTTTGTTAAACACCAAAATGATCGGTTTACCCACTTCTCGTAACTGTGAAAGTGCCACCTGTTCAATTTTGGTCATATCACCAGAAATAACAAACAAAATTAAATCCGCTTGTTTTGCTACCTGTTGAGCTAATACAGTACGGGTTTCTCCGTCTACCTCATCTAAACCCGGAGTATCAACCAACTCCACCTGAGACTGGCCAGTTCTAGCAAAAGTTGCTTTTAAAGTACCAATCTCTTCTTTAGTAATACTCCAACTTACCTTTTGTTCAGCGCGGGTAACACCATGTAAAGGCCCAGTTTCAAATACAGTTTCACCTACTAAAGCATTAAGCAGGGAAGACTTTCCCCGTCCCACCATACCAAAAGCCGCAATCTGGACTACCATACTTTCCAGTTTGTCCAGCATAGTTTCTAAATCAGCAATTTGCGCTTCCAGACCGGATTTTTCCTGGTTACTCAAGTCAAGACCATTAACTAAATTTTGCAACGCTGTTTTTGCTTGTTTATAGTTAAGTTCCGCTTGAATATCTTCAAAGGTAAAAATAGCATGATCTAATTCTTGTTCCCATGTAGTTGAGTTATTTTGATCAGCTTCTGGTAATGATGTCATATCAAGAACCGTAATTTTATTGATTAACCCTCTGTTCCATCCTAAACATCTACATCATTTAACATACTTTTATTATATTTGTGCTTTTCAAGTCATGAAGAAACTTAATTTTTCCGGTTAAGTTTAATCTCATGTTTCTAAATATGACTTTTTTCTGTTTCCTGTTCCTTGTGAAATTAAACTTGACATGGATTCTCAAAATATGATATATTTGTATGCTGTTTCAAGTATATTTATCTACGCTAGGCTAAAAGTCTATCAATAACATCGGTAACTAAAGATTGCCTAAGTGTAGGTTTTTGTTGTTTATTCATGAGGTGAATATGGCCAAGCGCCGTAACCCGAAAAAAGAAAAGGCGCTACGGAACCAGGCTTATGCCAGAAAGTTTCGTAAACGGACTACTACAGGAAGAATGCAAAGAAGGTTCCAACAGAGACCACCTAAGAGTGAAGAGGAAGAAGGAACAGGAGCAGCAGGAGGAACAGGAGCAATGGATACTGCTGATTAAATTTACTGTTTAAATATTTACTCTGACATTAATTTGCAATACTTAGGCGTACAACTATCTAAATATAATTGTACGCCTTTATTTATGCTAATACAGGGCATTGGGCATTGGGTTATTCATCTTTTCCTGCTCCCCTTGCTCTTTTCAACTAAGTTGGGTATGAGCGGATAAAATAGCCTGTTGAATTTGGTCAAAGCCTGTACCGCCATAGCTGTTGCGGGCAGCTACTACTTGACGGGGAGATATCGCTGCATAAATATCTGCCTCAAAAGCTGGGTGTATTTGTTGCCATTCTTCTATGGTTAAATCTTTGAGCAACTTACCAGCGGCTATACTGGTTTTTACAACTTTTCCCACTAGGTTATAAGCTTCTCTAAAGGGTACTCCTCTGGCTGCTAGGTAGTCTGCCACATCGGTAGCGTTAGAAAAATCTTCTGTTA
Organism: Okeanomitos corallinicola TIOX110; assembly: GCF_038050375.1. Taxonomy (NCBI): domain Bacteria; kingdom Bacillati; phylum Cyanobacteriota; class Cyanophyceae; order Nostocales; family Aphanizomenonaceae; genus Okeanomitos; species Okeanomitos corallinicola. The sequence continues at coordinate 974,139 of NZ_CP150886.1, forward strand.
CCGCTGCTGCTAGGCGTTGGTGACGAAATTCTAAACCTTCTTTCATTAAAATTGTCATTGCTTCCAGACAGGCTTTCACGGTGTTGACACTGTCAAAAATGCCTTCTTTATCTTCTTGTAAGTCTTTGTTATATGCCAGGGGTAAACCTTTCATAATGACTAACATGGCCTGGAGATGACCGAATACACGCCCTGTTTTTCCGCGTACTAACTCTGGTACATCGGGGTTTTTCTTTTGGGGCATGATGCTAGAACCTGTGGCACAGCTATCTTTGAGGGTGACAAAGCGAAATTCTTCTGATGACCAAAGAATCACTTCTTCTGATAGTCTGCTGAGGTGAACCATGATGATGCTGGCAGCAGAGAGAAATTCTATGGCGAAGTCGCGATCGCTGACTCCATCCAAACTGTTAGCATAAATGCTATCAAAATCTAAGAGTTTGGCTGTGTAATGTCTGTCAATGGGAAAAGTTGTTCCCGCTAAAGCACCACAACCTAGAGGCGAAATATTCACCCGTTTATAGACATCTCCTAGCCTCTCCCAGTCCCGCTGTGCCATCTGAAAGTATGCCAATAGGTGATGAGCTAAACTCACAGGTTGGGCGCGTTGTAGGTGAGTGTAACCGGGAATCAGGGTTTCTACGTTTTGTTCGGCTATTTCTAATAATACGGTTTGAAATTCCCGTAAATATTGACGAATTTGTGTAATTTGCTCTCTGAGGTAAAGTCTGGTATCTGTTCCTACTTGGTCATTACGAGAACGGGCGGTATGTAGTTTTTTACCAACGTCACCCACAATTTCTGTGAGTCTTTTTTCTACGGCAAAATGTACATCTTCGGCATCAATGCCGGGTTGAAATTGACCTTGTTGATATTCTTGACGAATTTGTTCTAAACCTGTAACTAATTTCTCTCCTTCTTCTGGGGAAATAATGCCTGTGTGAGCCAGCATTTTGGCATGAGCTTGAGAACCAGTAATGTCATATTCTATCAGTTCAATATCAAAACTAATACTGGCATTAAAACGAGCGATCGCCGGATGTAGAGCAGATTCAAATCGCTGACTCCAAGTTACTTTTTCGGTCATATAATTTACAAGAAGAAGAAATAACAAAACATAGTGATTAGTTATTAGTCATTAGCGATTTATTTGCACCCCATCACCAATCACCAATCACCAATCACCAACTAACAATTTAACCGTAACTGGTTAAACTTTTGAACATATAACCGATAATAATGCCAATCAAAGTAGCCCAAATTTGACCGCTGGTGACAAAGTTATTCCAGGCTGCTTGCATTTGTCCTAAAAGGTCTGCATCTCTAACGTTAGTGTAATTCGATGCTACGAAAGTAATATGTTCGTGCAAATTACTTACAAGGCTAAATAATTGATCGTTTAAGAGTTCCATAAGGATACCTACCATTAAGAGGTTTATTGACTGTATTCGTGAATTTGAAGTAATCTATTCAATTACAAATTACCGCAATTACACGCAATATTTACTTTAATAACTTAATCATTATCAGATGCCAAGGATAATTTTGCTGAAGTTCTTAAAATTTGTCCGGCTAACACTGCTGCACCAAAACCATTATCAATATTAACTACTCCAACACCCGCTGCACAGGAATTCAGCATTGTTAACAGAGGTGCTAACCCAGAAAAACTTGCCCCATAACCGATGCTAGTGGGAACAGCAATGACTGGACAATCAGCTAAACCTGCTACCACACTGGGTAAAGCACCTTCCATCCCTGCAACTACTATTAACACCGATGCCGAATTAAGCAGGTGACGATTATCTAATAAGCGATGAATACCAGCCACCCCCACATCCCAGAGACGGTTAACACGAAAACCAGAAAGTTCAGCGGTGACTGCGGCTTCTTCAGCGACGGGTAAATCAGCCGTACCAGCAGATAATATCCCAATTGTGCCGGGGAATCTCGGTTCAATTTCTGGGGGAGTAATGGCGCAAATTCTGGCTAATTCAAAGTATTGCAAACCTCTGACTTTTTTTTGTAGTGTTGCATAAACATCAAGGGAGATGCGAGTGGCCATAACTACAGAAGTACGCTGACGCATGACTTCTATAATTTGAGCAATTTGATCTGGTGTTTTACCAAGTCCCCAAATTACTTCTGGGAAACCGGTTCTTAAATGACGATGGTGGTCAATTTTGGCAAATTCTCCGACAGATTCATAGGCTAAGTCTTTGAGGGAGTTTAAAGCCATTTCTGGGCTGACTATACCATTAGCTACAGATTCTAAGAGCGATCGCAAATTTTCAGGTTGAGTCACAAGCTATTTTTAATTGGAAATTTCTAATGAATATACACGATTATCCTGGATATTCTTTTGATTTATTAGCTAAATATCAAGAAAACCGTAGTAAGTAGTCGTGCAAAATAAATTTCATATTTAGGGAAGGTGACAGGTGACAGACAAGAGATACAGAGATTTCTATTGTTTTCCCAAATGTGCAATTAATTTTGCCCAGGTACTTATAAATAATATTTTGCCAGAATTAATTTATAGTTTTTCATCAACTCTAGGTTTATTGATTTTTCTGAAAATCGTTAACAAATTTGCCCCTTTAATTATCAGTAAATTGCAAACCTGGTGAGGATTTATAATCTCCGCAGTAAGAATTCAAAACATAGCCATTTTACCAGCAGCTAGAGTTAATACAATGTTGTCATCAGAATAATTCAAAAGAATAATTAAAATTATTCTAACTAATGATAGTAGTCAGCAATCAACTAAATTAATTTTGATATTTTAGTCAAGAAATGATGACCCATGATTTTTTGTAAATACAAAGTGCAGCAAAGAATACAGATTTTAAAATTGGGAATGTGATTAATTAGAATGTTGATAAAAGTAATTACAACTCTGTGCAAATAAAAATGCTTTCATTAAAGTAAAATTAGTTATTATATCCAATGAAAAATACTCAAGAAAATCGCCAAAAAACTGTGCTAATTACTGGTTCAGCCCACGGAATTGGCTATCAATTAGCTTATATTTTTGGCAGTCACTATTACAATTTAGTCCTAGTAGATAAAGATGCTGAAAAATTAGCATTAATGGCAGAGGAATTTAGCCATAAATTTGATATTATCGTCATGCCTTTGGTGAAAGATTTATCTATTCCCACATCTCCAGATGAAATATTTAAAGAATTGCAAAAAGCAGGAATTAAGATTGATATCTTAGTTAATAATGCTGGGTTTGGTACTTATGGAGTATTTAGTGAAACCGACCTGACAACAGAATTGCAAATATTGCAGGTTAATATCATTAGTCTCACGTACTTAACTAAATTATTCCTAGAAGATATGATTAACCAAGGCTATGGAAAAATATTAAATGTAGCTTCAGTAGCAGCTTTTCAACCTGGTCCATTAATGGCTGTTTATTTTGCTAGTAAAGCCTATGTTTTGTCTTTTTCCGAAGCGATCGCCAATGAATTAAAAGGAACAGGAGTGACTGTAACAACCTTGTGTCCAGGTCCGACAGCATCGGAATTTCAAAAAGCCGCAGCCATGGAAGAATCAAAAATTGCCCATGTGAACCGGATGATGAAAACTGAAACAGTAGCTAAAATTGCTTATGATAGTTTAATGGCAAATAAAACTGTAGCAATTCCTGGTTTAAGAAATAAAATATTAGCTGAATCTGTTAAATTTGCTCCCAGAAATATAGTCACCAAAATTGTTAGAAATATGCACGAACTGAGAAGATAAAAAACTTTTTTTGCCAGCCATAAATCAAGTAAAATATCAGTCTTAAAACTATTGTGGGGTGGGCATCTTGCCCGCCCTAATCAGTCTAAAAACTACCTTTAAGAACCAGAATTAAATAGCATATTTTGCACAGCTAAAGCGGTAGAAGGAGCAAGTAAAACACCATTGCGATAGTGACCAGTAGCAACAATAACATTACTAAAAGCAGGTAATTTTTCAATCACAGGTGCGGGTCTACCTTCAGGACGGGGACGCAAACCAGACCAAGTACGGAGAATTTTTGCCTCAGTTAAATCCGGACAAAATGCGATCGCCTGTTGTCTTAAAGATTCTAGTAATTCTTTCTTTGCATATATCTCATCGGTATCTTGGGGAAATTCCACCGTCGCACCTACCCAATAGTCACCGCTACCCATCGGTACTAAATTAATATCATTACCAGTAATCACCGGTTGAAAATCAGGATTACCTAAAATCCGCCCTAAACTTAAATATAAAGCCTGTCCTAACACCGGACGAATATTCAATTTTTGATGTAATTGTGTAGTTAATAAAGTTGAACCCAAACCAGCAGAAATAATAAACCAATCGGCACTGACATTACCCTCTGTAGTTTCTATAGATTTAAGTTGCTCAGTTACCGTTGGTGCAGTCTCGACTAATTGAGAAGATGGAGTTTGATGATTACGGACATTGACACCAAACTTAAACTTAACCCCATTACGTTGAGCAGCATCTACCAAAGCTAAAGTTAAAGCTGTCGGATTAAGTTGTAAATCTTGAGGAGAATAAGCAGCGCCAATAATTTGTGGGTGATTAATTTGTGGACAAAACTTTTGTAATTTTTCCCGATCCCAAACTGCTAATTGCCAACCTTGAGTTTTACGAACTTCCCGTAATTGTTCCCATTCTGCTATCACTTCTACACCACTTTCTAAAGGATGTTCCACGTCCTCCGATAGCAACATCACAATTCCCTGACGGTTGCAAGGAATTTTCCGTCCTGTGATCCCTTCCAACTCAGGAATCAAAGTTCCATAACATTTAATACTGTCCTCACGCATTTGCCAAGCTTTACCCTTAGTTTTATGGCTAATAACGCCCATAAGAACACCAAGAGCCGCAGCAGTTGAACCTTGGGCGGGTTGGTTCTGATCAAAAACAGTAATATTTAAACCTTTAACTTGGCTGAGTTGATAGGCGATCGCTGCCCCAACTACACCACAACCAATAATTACTATATTCATAACTTTTGTAAACAGTGAAGGATGAAGAGAAAAATGATCCTCTTCACCCTATCACTTCATCAACCTATCGTTTTGTGACTCAAGACTCAGAGAATCAAGTCAAAAATCAAAAGTCAAAATTAGGAACTTTTGCTTTTTTACTGTCACCTGTTAACTATCGCCTGCTTCTGGAATCAGTTGTAAAAACTTGTCAACATCAACAAAAGCATCTTTGTAAGCACTTAAAGCTTGATTAGTATTACCAGCACTAGCAGCTTGGTCAACCTTTACCAAATGACTCAACAAATCCTTCGTAATCTGTCTAGCTTGAGGTTGGTCTTGGGGTACTAGGTTAGGGATAACATAAGTCATATTTAGCCTAGCTTCAGTCATTGGCCCGTGGATAAAATTACCAACCTTAATCCATTCACCGCTTTGAATCAGAGTTTTCAGTTCTGGAAAGCGATCGCGCACCACCTGAATATCAGGAATGTATTCCTGAATTTTCACCAGTTGAGTTTCTGTATAAGTTGGAGGTGCAGTAGCAACACTCGGACCACCACAGCTAATCAGAAACGTGGTAACAAGTACAAGAATCAGTGAAAAAATAGAGCGTTGACGCACCATACACAAAAAATTAATTTACTGTTTGTTTACCAATTTACAGTGTAATTTATCGTTTCTATCCCTCCAAGTTTTTGTCAAAACCATCGAAATTTACCACAACAATACCACTGTCAACTCTGTCACCCACCATAAATGTGAGGAAATCCTCATTCACAGTTGCAAAAATTCCGATCTTATTGATAAGCTGAAACACTAACAAGATAAGCCTTCTGGCGGTTTTTCTGTTTTCACTCCCCCACAGGCCAAAGCAATATTAGGAGATATTTGACGTGAATGCAGCTGAACAGGCAACAAACCTTGAACAGGCCAGCAAAATTGCTACAGTAGTTAATCTGTTTAAACTAGAATTTCCTGATGCTAAAAGCGATCTTCAACCTTGGCAAAATGACCCAGAAACCAGAGAATTGATAGATCCTGATTCCATAGACATCGGTTTTCACTTCCCCGGAATTAGTAAATCTTGGCGCAGTCGTAGTGTGTTATTTCAAATTCGTTTTTATCAAGATCCTATTCATAAATCTCGTCGCGCTATTGGGATTGAAGTATCGGGATTTGATCATCGTGGCCAAGTCTGGCGATTATCTACAGTCGAACAATGGAGTTTTTTTGGTGAATCTTTGCCTTCTCCTGCGGTGAGTGACAAACTCAAACAGATTTGCCGACAAATATTAGAAATTTTTAACATCAATACCAATATCTAAAAACTAAAACTGATAAATCACAGAGTTACCAGATAACAGAAATATCGAAAATTTTCTGCCATAAATTAATTCAATTAATTTTGTACGTCGCATGAATCAGCGCGTAAACATTCCCAAGGTGTTATCTACCACTAACATTACACCAAGGAAATCTATGCGCTTTCCCCCATCAGGCAAAGAACTCAATTTCTCCGCTTTATTTGCTATTAAGTGTGTCAGCTTTACGTTTTTTTTTGGAACTTTAATATTTTGTGGTTTTTATATCGGTTCTTTCATGATCTCCTATGTTACATCCAACTTAAACACTATTACCCCTACCTCCATGGTTGGTATTAAAGATCAAAAAGAATGTCAAAACTCTGGAGGAATTTGGAGTAATACTCAGTGTTTGGAGAATTAAGGTTTTTGTAGAAATAAATTGGTCGGATGACCCGCAATCGTCGCAAAATCCCTAACTAAAACTAATGCTGAAGTTAGGGATTTAATTAGGGCTTGCTGAATAAATCTCAAAACATTACAGGTAAACGATTTTAGCGATTTTGACTTTCAAAAAATGCAAGCTTTGATGAGGTGAGAACTGAAAAACCTTGCATTTAATTCCTGCTTCAAGGAAAAATAGTTCCCATCCAACTCTTGAAACTGTCACCTGTCACCTGTCACCTGTCACCTGTCTCCACGACAAGACTTTATCAGCAACCCCTAATTATGGCTTAATTTGTGACAGACGTTTACCTAAAATATTTGAAATTACGCAGACCAGTATAACCAGTAATATTTGCTAGTTCTTCTAAATTTTGTACACCACCATAAATTTTGCCATTAATAATCCAAGAAGGAAAACCCTGAATTTTGGCATCTCGACAAACTTGTGGTTTACCTTTAGGACTATCCGCAGCACATTCTACAGCAATATTATCACTGATGATTTGATAAGCTTCTTTACCAAACAATAGCTTTTGTTCGTGGCAATGAGGACACCAATAAGCTACATATTCCTTGGCATCAGTTTGGATTAAATGTTTTGCTAAAGCGATTTCTGCTTCTCCAGATACAGTGGTAATTTCCCAGCCAAATTCAGGGTTAGGCTGTTCTTTGGGAGAAAAAGCAGCTATCTGCTGGACTCCATCGGTAGATCCCACAGTTCCATCTTTATTAATGCCAGAGTAAACCCCCAAAGTAGCAATTAACGTCACCATAGCGACAATCAAACCATTAAATAGGATTTGCCCAACATCTTCCCAGTCTCGGCCTAAAATGGTCAAAGTTAACATACTCAAAGCAAATAAGGCCGAAGCAATACAGTACCAACATAAGGCTTTGAGTTCAAATGCCAGCACATACATTAAATATGCACTGAAAACTGACATGGCGATCGCCCCAAGTAGTAAAAACCACCAGGTCAAGTTTTCTATTTGTTTAAGGTTTTTCTTGCTGTCTTTTTCCCCTGACTTGAATGCTAAGGGAGCTAAAGCCAAGATCAACATACTCATATATGCCAACAACCCAAACAAAGCTAAGGGTTGGCCAAACACTGTTCCCCAAGGACTAGAAAGGACATCAGTACAACCTTTAACATTTTCTGGGGTAGTACAAACAGGACTACCTCCTGTGAGCTTTTCGTAAGTGAGATACCCTGTATTGAGGATACCAAGACCAGCGATCGCTCCAATCAAAGGACGCGACCATTTATGAATCCAAGGAGTAGAACGACGACGAATCATAATTGGTGATTAGTAATTGGTGATTGGTGATTAGTAATTGGTGATATTACCCATTACCTCATTACACATTTACGAATGTAATTTTAATGAAGAATTCGATTTAGTTTCACCTTTAGAACTCCAACTGCGATGGGCAGCTTCTACAAATTGACTCACACGAATTGGGTCAACAGGTTGGGAAATTTGACCATGACGTTTTAAGGAACTAGAAACAATTACACCATCTGCTCCTTGCATTAAAGTACCCACATTTTCCCAGTTAGCACCACTACCAACAAAGACGGGAGTATCTCCAGCTGCATTGGAGGCTAATTCTAAATCCTCTAAATTGGGCGGACTGCCAGTTGCCCAACCTGATAAAATTACCCCATCAGCTAAACCCCTCTCTATCGTGTCTTTAACTGCAACTGTGAGGTTAGGAGAACTTAAAGGACGGGCGTGTTTAACTAACACATCAGCCAATATCTTCACATCAGCACCTAATTCCCGACGATAGCGCAGTAATTCATGGGCTTCCCCTTCAATTAATCCTTGATCAGTGGCCATCACTCCTGTGAGGACATTTACCCGGATAAATTGGGCTTTTACACAACTGGCGATCGCCATTGCACTTTTACCATCATTCCTTAAAACATTTAAACCCACAGGTAAAGTGACTAAATTTTGTATCCGTTGTACTACCACCGTCATGGCACTGACAACAGCCGGATCAACATGATTTTTTGTAAACGGAGCATCAAAAAAGTTTTCCACAATTAAACCATTTACCCCTCCACTAGCTAGGGCTGTAGCTTCTTGTTCCGCGCGGTCAATTACAGCTTTGAGACTACCTCCCCAACGGGCTGAGGTCGGTAGGGGTAGCAAATGAACCACCCCAATAATCGGTCTGTGAGTTTTGAAAAGTTGATGTAATTCCACGTCTTTAAATTTACTAATGCGTTATTCAAAGTTTTTAAGTAAGCAATCAGCAATTAGCCAATAACAGCAAGAGCAAAAATTCAGAAATTTGCCCTGGTTTTGAATTTTCGATTGAGGATTGATTCCCAGAATCAATTGCTTGTACCATCAAAAAATTATTGGTCAAAATACAGCGATCACAAATTTTCAGATCCATATCAAACAAAAGTTTTAAAAAGCTGATAGCTGATAGCTAATAGCTAATTGCTTCGGCGGTTCATTCAAGATTTAATCAATCTCCTCTTGCTGAAGATGGAAATTAACGTTAAACCTTTCATAAGATATGTTAAGATAAAACCTGACTCGAAGAGGAGTTTGCCACTCACAAGAACTAAGGCAGTTTCCCTTTAACTAGGCATCTTGTACGCACACAGTCGTAGCAGCAGTCTCAGATATAGGGCAGCACTACTGGTTTATAAGGCGTAGTCGCATAGTGCGATTTCCCTGAGGGTAGCGACTTCTCAAAAACAGCCCTTTGGGCGGCTTCCCGATGGGTAAATTAACAACGCACACGCTGCGGTGGTGTAAAATACCAAATAGGCGAATCGTTAACAAATATTGAAAGTGTCAAAATTAACCCAAGACACTTGAATTTACCCTGGGAAACAAATTAATAAAAACATCATAGCATGACCTTAATCATGAATAATGATTAGGGTGATACTTCTACGGGCATTTACTAGCAGTGGTAAAAACCATTGTCAAGTCCTATTAAAAGGTGCAGGAGAAAGCGCCTGAAAATCTCTGTAATGCTTGAAAATGTTTAACTTTACGGAAAAAAAATTGAAGATATTTTCAAAATATGGGTGACAAGCCAACAATTGCCATTTCACACCTGGGCTGCGAGAAAAACCGAATAGACACAGAACATATGTTAGGACTGTTGGTAGAAGCAGGCTATGGTGTTGATTCCAATGAAGAGTTAGCTGATTATGTAATCGTTAATACCTGTAGTTTTATTGAAGCCGCTAGGGAAGAATCGGTAAAAACCTTAGTAGAACTGGCAGAAGCCAACAAAAAAGTAGTAATTACTGGTTGTATGGCGCAACACTTTCAAGAGCAATTATTGGAAGAGTTGCCAGAAGCAGTAGCAGTAGTAGGGACAGGAGATTATCACAAAATAGTCAATGTGATTGAGCGAGTAGAGCAGGGAGAGCGAGTCAAAGAAATCAGTGCTGAACCGACCTACATAGCTGATGAAACAACACCAAGGTATAGGACTACAACGGAAGGAGTAGCCTACCTAAGAGTTGCAGAAGGATGTGATTATCGTTGTGCATTTTGTATCATTCCTCATCTTCGAGGCAACCAGCGATCGCGTACTATTGAATCAATAGTGGCCGAAGCCGAACAACTGGCTCAACAAGGGGTAAAAGAAATCATTCTCATATCCCAAATCACCACCAACTACGGCTTAGATATTTACGGTAAGCCAAAACTAGCGGAATTACTGCGAGCTTTGGGGAAAGTAGAGATACCGTGGATTAGAATGCACTACGCCTATCCTACCGGGCTGACTCCAGATGTAATAGCGGCAATTCAAGACACGCCAAACGTCCTACCCTATTTAGACTTGCCCTTACAGCATTCTCATCCAGAAATACTGCGTGCCATGAATCGTCCTTGGCAGGGTCGTGTTAATGACAGCATTATTGAGCGGTTGAAAGTGGAAATACCATCAGCTGTGTTGCGAACCACATTTATAGTTGGTTTTCCTGGAGAGACACAAGAGCATTTCCAGCATTTACTAGACTTTACTCAAAGACATGAATTTGATCATGTTGGTGTCTTCACCTTTTCCCCAGAAGCAGAAACACCTGCCTACAGCTTAACTAATCAAGTTTCCACAGAAGTAATGGCGGAGCGTCGTGACCAAATTATGGCACTCCAACAACCAATTTCCCTGGAAAAAAACCAACAGGAAATCGGCAAAATAGTTGATGTCCTGATTGAGCAAGAAAACCCCCAGAGTGGAGAATTAATCGGTCGTTCTGGCAGATTTTCTCCAGAAGTGGATGGTCAAGTATATGTTGCAGGCCAAGCCAGGCTAGGAACTATCGTACAAGTAAAAATTCACAGTGCCGATGCTTACGACCTCTATGGTCAAATTGTCAGCTAAGGAATGGTGACAGGTGACAGGTAAGAGATGATTTTCAATTAACTACCTATTACCCATGACCAAATTTAATAAGTATCGGTATTAAAAGTCCAAAAAACACAAAAAAATCTAGGAGAATTAATGAGTCTTACTTTCCAAGAACTAGGTATTTCCCAAGAGCGTGTTGAGCAATTAGAAAAAATTGGCTTTACCGCACCTACAAATATTCAAGCTCAAGCCATTCCTGAACTGTTATCAGGTCGTGATGTAGTTGGTCAATCCCAAACAGGTACAGGTAAAACCGCTGCTTTCTCGCTACCAATGTTAGAAAAATTGGATGTGGGCAAAAGAGCAGTGCAAGCCATTGTGTTAACACCCACCCGTGAACTAGCAATGCAGGTTCATGATGCCATCTCCCAATTTATGGGTGACGATGGATTGCGGGTATTAGCTATCTATGGTGGACAGTCAATTGATCGGCAGATTTCCCAACTCAAACGTGGTGTTCATGTTGTTGTCGGTACTCCCGGTCGAATGATTGATTTATTAGATCGGGGTTCTTTAAAACTAGACCAAGTGAAATGGTTTGTTTTAGATGAAGCTGATGAAATGTTGAGTATGGGCTTTATTGATGATGTGATCAAAATTTTGTCCCAAGCTCCTAACGAGCGTCAAACCGCGTTATTCTCGGCAACCATGCCCCCATCTATTCGTCAACTGGTGAACAAGTTCCTCAATTCTCCAGTTACCGTTACCGTGCAACAACCTAAAGCTACACCTAACAAAATTAACCAGGTAGCTTATTTAATTCCTCGACATTGGACAAAGGCTAAAGCTTTACAGCCAATCTTGGAAATGGAAGATCCAGAAACAGCTTTAATCTTTGTGCGGACTCGACGGACAGCAGCAGAATTAACCAATCAATTGCAAGCCGCCGGTCATAGTGTGGACGAATATCATGGTGATTTATCTCAGCAAGCACGGGAAAGATTATTGATTCGTTTCCGTAACCGTCAAGTGCGCTGGGTGGTAGCTACAGATATTGCCGCCCGTGGTTTAGATGTGGATCTGCTTTCCCACGTCATTAATTATGACTTACCGGATAGCGCAGAAACATACGTTCACCGGATTGGTAGAACCGGTCGTGCTGGTAAGGAAGGAACTGCAATTTCTTTAGTACAACCCTTTGAACGTCGTAAGCAACAGGCATTTGAACGCCATAACCGCCAAACTTGGCAGGTGTTGACAATTCCTACCAGAGCGCAAATTGAAGCTCGACATATTCAGAAGTTGAAAGATCAGGTTTCCGAAGCTTTAGCCGGTGAACGGTTGGCTTCATTCTTGCCTATTATTAGCGAATTGACTGAAAAATATGATGCTCAGGCGATCGCTGCTGCGGCTTTACAAATTGCCTATGATCAAACCCGTCCCGCTTGGTTGCAAAATGGTGTAGATGTTCCCGCAGAAGAACCTACCCCCAAACCCAAAAAGCGTCGTGATGGTGGCGATCGCAACCGTTCTTGGTCTAAATCTGACAGAAATGGTGGTGATAACCGTCCAACCCCCAAACCAAAATTACGGAATGATCGCCGTGAACCTTCCATTACACCCGGTAATCAGAAATTAGGCTCTCATAGAGAATAGGTAACAGGCACTACGCCTCTGTGACAGATGACGGATGATTGACTATTTTTCCCTTTCTCAATCAAAAATGGGATTTTGTGTGGAAATTTCTTATTTCCAGGGTTGGGTGATTTGCTCTAACTCGCCTAACTCATCATCGGTCATGTTCCAACCTAAAGCGCCGACATTCTGTTTTACCTGATCGGCGTTTTTGACTCCCGCAATGGGTATTACGTTCCCCTGGGCAATTAACCAGTTAAGGGCTACTTGGGCAGGGGTACAATCATATTTTTCCCCAATTTTTGTTAATAAAGATAAAACTGGCGCAATTTTATTTAAACCATCTTGACTAAATCGCGGGTCTATGCTTCTAGCACCTGTAGGTTTGTAAGCAGTTGTATATTTACCTGTTAATAATCCCTGAGCTAAGGGACTGTAAGCTAATATTGTGATGCCTAAATTACGGGCAGTTTGTAAAATACCATTAGTCTCGATTTGTCTTGTTAATAAAGAATAACGCACTTGGTTAACTGCTAAAGGTACTCCCCGTGCGGATAAAGTTTTGTGTGCTGCTTGCATTTCCGCCGCCGAATAATTACTGACACCGATTGAGCCAATTCTTCCCCGCTGTACTTCGTCGGCTAAGGTATTCATCAAAGTTTCTTGACTAAGTAAAAATGTAAATGGCCAATGAACTTGGTATAATTCTATTCTTTCAACCTGTAGCCGTTTGAGACTTTCTGTCAACGCTTCAGATACAGATTTGCCATCCCAACGCCAGGGTAAAGGACCAAACTTAGTCGCAACTTGCACTTTTTCGGGGTTTTGTTTCATAAACTTTCCTAAAAACTGTTCAGAAAGTCCTAACCCGTAAATTTCCGCAGTATCAAAGAATGTCACCCCAGCTTCTACAGCAGCATTAAAAGCCGCTTGTAACTGTTCTTCCCCGTAAGCATCACCGTAATTCCAAAAAAGTTTATCACCCCATGCCCAAGTTCCTATACATAGGGGGGGGACAGTTAAGCCAGTTTTACCTAGTGTGATAGTTTCCATGTTGTTAAAATAATTATATTTACATTTCTTTACCTTTTTTAGTTTAGCGTCTTCTCTCAACTTGTTCAGGTGAATCGAAAGAGTTGAGGGATTTCAGTTTATCTTATTTAATGAAAGGTTAAATTCTGTAAGCAATAGCAGCAAGTAACTATGGCAGGTGAAATTTTTGATCCCCCAACAGAATATCTAGCAAAACCAAAAGTCAATATAGTGACAATGTTTAGGCTAGGATTATTCCAGATGGGGTTAAGTATGATGTCTATTTTGACTCTGGGGGTACTGAACAGAGTCATGATTCAAGAAATAGCTATTCCTGCAACCTTAGTCTCCTTAGTTTTAGCCTTACCAGCTTTTGTTGCACCGACAAGGATTTGGTTTGGACAGATTTCCGATGTTAAACCCTTTTTAGGTTATCATCGCACAGCTTATGTATGGGTAGGAGCGGGAATATTTGCGATCGCTGCCTTTTTAGCGATACAAGTGATATGGTTGTTAAACGCAGCAAGTGGTGATACCTGGGTATGGACAACCCAAACCATGGGTTTAACAGCACTTTTAGGTTTAGTTTTTGCTATTTATGGTTTAGCAATTTGTTTAAGTGGGACAACATTTGCAGCTTTATTAGTAGATATTTCCGAAGAAGATAACCGTTCCCAAGTCGTTGGTATTGTTTGGTCAATGCTAATGGTAGGAATTATAGTTGGAGCAATTGTTAGTTCCAGTTTATTAAAACAACTAGATGGTGATGCAACCTTGGAAACCTTACAAAATGCCGTTAATCGCCTATTTATGGTTGTTCCCGGTATTGTTTTTGGGTTATCAATAATTGCTACCTTTGGTGTAGAAAAAAAATATTCCCGATTTTCCCAACGTTCCACACCAGGAAACCGAGAAGATAGTATTGGTTTAGGTAAAGCATGGTCAATATTAACAGCTAGTCCCCAAACAGGTTTGTTTTTCACATTTTTATTAGTGATGACAATTAGTTTGTTTATGCAAGACCCAATTTTAGAACCTTATGCGGGTCAAGTTTTTAATATGCCTTTATCTGAAAGTACCCAACTCAACGTTTTTTATGGGACAGGAATTTTAATTGCTTATGGGATCACAGGGTTTTTTATTGTGCCAAGATTAGGTAAAAAAAGAACTATAAGATTAGGTTGTTTTTTAGTCGCTTTTTCGGCTTTACTACTTGGCTTTTCTGGGTTTTCTGCTAATCCTAACGTGCTAAAAGTTGGGTTAGTGATATTTGGTTTATCTACAGGTTTCTTAACAACTGCTGCTGTTAGTTTAATGTTAGATTTAACTGTTGCAGAAGCCGCAGGTACTTTTATTGGTGCTTGGGGATTAGCACAATCTATATCTAGAGGTATAGCTATCTTTATCGGTGGTACTGTTTTAGATATAGGTCGTAATTTATTACCTAATAATTTAGTCTTAGCTTACGGTTTAGTTTTTGCTTTAGAAGCATTAGGAATGATCATATCACTAAGTTTTTTAAGTAAAATAAATGTGCAGGAATTTCAAACTAATACTAAACAAGCTTTAGCTTCTGTTTTAGAAAGTGATCTAGATTAGATAATAGGTAATAGGTAATTTAATTTATCTACTTTCCTATAACTAATGACTAATGAACAATGACTAATAACAAATAACAAATGAATGATTTTTGGAATTCGATTTTAGATTTTTCCGAAACTACTACTACCAGAGTCGGAAAACAATTAATGCGGGATTTTGGCAAAGTACAAGCTTCTCAAAAAGCCGATGGTAGTTTAGTTACTCAAGCTGATAAATGGGCTGATCAAGAAATTAGAGATGCGATCGCCTCTAATTTTTCTGGTTATGGTATTTTAAGTGAAGAAAGTGATAAAACTTTTCCCGATACAGAATGGTGTTGGGTAATTGATCCTTTAGATGGGACAACCAACTTTACACGGGGTATTCCTATTTGGTCAATTTCTCTCGGTTTACTTTATCGAGGTACACCCATTTTTGGTTATGTTTACGCCCCACCATTAAATCAAGCATTTCATGGTTTTTGGCCTGGTTCATCAGGGTTACAAACACCAACAGGAGCATTTTTAAATAACCATCCTATTCATACCAGTAAAGATTATCCGAGTGGGAATCACTTTTTTAATCTTTGTTCTCGGAGTACGGGAATTATTCAACCGGGATTTCCTTGTAAATTAAGAATGTTAGGAGTTGCAAGTTATAACTTTTTAACCGTTGCAACTGGTGCAGTTTTGGGAGGTATTGAAGCGACTCCCAAAGTATGGGATATTGCAGGTGCATGGGTAATTCTACAAGCTGCTGGTGGAAGTTGGATATCATTAAAAAATGACCCTTTTCCATTAATATCAGGGACAGATTATAGCAATATATCTTTTCCCACAATGGTTGTTAGTGATCCAAAAGTGGAATCTGTATTTACACCATTTCTAGAAGGTATTAAATTGTAATTAGTAATTGGTGATTGGGAAAAACTAATGACTAATAACTAATGACTAATGACTAATAATAAAATCATGAAAGCACTTTGGCTAGAAAATAATCAACTACAATTAAAAACAGATATTCCCATTCCTCAACCAGCAGATGGAGAAGCTTTAATAAAAGTTTTGCGTGCAGGAATTTGTAACACTGATTTAGAATTACTCAGAGGTTATTATCCCTATCAAGGAATTTTAGGTCATGAGTTTGTAGGAGTTGTTGAAAAAGGTTCAGAACATTTAATTAATAAAAGAGTTGTTGGAGAAATTAACGCAGCTTGTGGTTATTGTCGTTTTTGTTTGCAAGGAGTACCTACCCATTGTGAAAATCGTACCGTTTTAGGTATTGTGAATAGAAATGGTGCTTTTGCTGAATATCTATCTTTACCTGAAAAAAACCTGCATATTGTTCCAGAAAACGTTTCTACAGACGCAGCAACTTTTACTGAACCTATTGCAGCAGCTTTAGAAATTCAAGAACAGGTAAAAATAACTCCAGATGATAGAGTTTTAGTAGTGGGAGATGGAAAATTAGGACAATTAATTTCTCAAACTTTAGCTTTAACTGGTTGTGATTTATTAGTAGTGGGAAGACACAAAGATAAATTACAAAATTTAGAAAATCTGGGAATAAAAACAGGTTTAGCTGATAGTATCAAAGATAGAAGTTTTGATATTGCTGTTGATTGTACAGGAAATCCTGAAGGTTTTGCTACTGCACGTCGCGCTTTACGTCCTAGAGGTACATTAGTTTTAAAAAGTACCTATGCTGGTAATTTAAGTGTGGATATGTCTTCATTAGTGGTAGATGAAATCACCCTGATAGGTTCTCGTTGTGGTCCCTTTTCTCCCGCGTTGGAATTATTAGCGACAAACCAGGTAGATGTCACACCACTAATTAATAGTTATTATTCCCTAAGTGAAGGTCTAGCAGCTTTTGAAAAAGCCCAAACGAAGGGAGTTTTAAAGGTATTGTTGGATATGAATTAGTAAATTTAAAAAACAAATCAACTCACATTGATGCTGCACCATTGCTAACTAAACGTTTAAATAAAGCTGCTGACCAACCGGTTTCTTTTAAAACTGCATTTGTGGCAACATCTATATAAGATTGTTCAATAAATGCTAAATCAATCATGCAAATTTTGCCCAAAGCTGCTTGTAATTCTTCTGATTTTCCTTCAGTTTTCAGCTTTTTCCCAACTTCATTAACTACTGTAGCCATACCTGGGACTATATGTTGGGGTTGAATGCCAACTTTAACATGAACTAAACCTATTTTCCATCTTCTTTGGGCATAGTTATCACCCCAATTATCAATACCTGTAAACATTTCATGAAACCAGGTAACAAAGGTTTGTTTTAATCTATGAACTCTTCCTTCGGTTTCGTTTAAAACCGCGTTCATTTCCTCATCACGTCCTAAATAACCATAGAAATGATCTGCCATTTCTGCGGCAATTTCTAATCCCCAATCTGCATTTGCTTTTAAAATTTCTTTATCTTTTTCTGTAAAATCAAATCTTCTGACTAAGGTAGTCATAAATACTACTGGATCTATACTCATAATTTATCCTTTAGCTTTGCTATTTACTTGTTGTAATTTAACTTACAAAGTTGAGGAAGTTGTGAAGATGGCAATATTTGTAACAAATATTTGTAGTTTGTATGGGAATTTACATAATTTGATGTCAGAATCATGATATCTGGTTACTGAGCGATAGTCGAAGTACAGGATTTAAGGATATAGAGGATGGTATCAGATCCCCAACTTGTTTTTTAGTAATCTTCTCATTTATCAGATTAATTATCATAGAGGTACAGAGCCTTTTTCCACAAACTAAAATATTAATTAGCCTGATAATCTTTACAATTAATGGCTTCTTCTGTGTTAGCAATGTAAGGATTTACCGTACATTTAAGGCGGTAATTATTAGTAAAAAACTGGCATTTATGACAGGGGATTTGGTGCATTTTTTTGGCAGTTTTTACAGTATTTTTAGTTACTATCCATAAGTTTAGAAATACTAAAATAATCATACTCCAAGCAACAACAAAGCAAATCGGAATTAGGAATGGTTGTATTCCATGAATGAGAAAAGATAAAAAACTTAACACGGCAAATTCTAATAAAAGTGAGGAGTTAGGAACTAATATAACTCCTAACTCCTGATTGATCACTTCTAGCTAAAGATATATTAAGCTAAATTCCTGCGTGTCCTAATGCTAAACCTGTGACTAACATTCCAAAGACTAGGAAAGGTTGAGCGCTGGCTTGATATTTAACATCATTAGCGATGGGGTCACGGAGAAAATACATATCCTGGAAAGTGATTTGAGGAATGATTAATAATACCAGGATGGCAGCGTAGAGATTTTCGTGAATGGTGACGAGATAACCTGCAACTAAACCTTGGAATAAATCAATCATGACTACACAAATTAAAGCCGCAGTTTGGATACCAAACATGACTGGTAATGATTTTAAACCGAGTTGGCGATCGCCTTCAACACTTTTGAAGTCGTTAACAATAGCAATACCTAAACCAGCCAAACTATAAAATAAAGTGAGAACTACAATCTTCCAATTTAGCTCACCAAATAAAGCATGACCAGCCCACCAAGGTAGAGCGATATAACTTGCACCTAAAGCATAGTTTCCTAACCAACCATTTTGTTTTAATTTTAATGGTGGTGCAGAATAGATATAGGCGATAAAAGACCCAAAAACAGACAACATTAAAACATTAGGAAATTCATGACCTGCCCATAAATCTAAAGTGTAGGCTACTGCATATCCTAATAATACTAAAAGCACGAATTGGCTAATTACTTGTTTTTCCGAAATTGCCCCAGAAGGGATCGGTCTGTAAGGTTCATTAATTGCGTCTATTTCCCGGTCATAATAATCATTGATGGTTTGGGTGTAACCAGTTAACAAAGGACCAGAAAGCAACATACACAAAGCTGCTTTTAAGACATTTTCCAAACTCCAGGTGTAATTTCCTGAAGATGCTGCACCACAGACCACACCCCAGATTAAAGGAATCCAGGTGATAGGTTTCATCAACTGTAAACGAATTTTCCAGATTGATGTTTCTCCGGTTGCAGCACCTTTCATACCCAGAAGTTGACGAGTTTTCGCATTACGATCTTCTAGGTTTGTTGCTGGCTGATTTGTAGATTCTACTGCCTCATTTGGTTGAGGATTTTGATTAATGGGATTTGATTCAGACATCAGATGTAATAGGTAATTGGTGCTAGGAAAAGAAAGGAACAGGGAACAGGGAACAGGGAATTTTCTCACTATCTCGCTATTTCCTACTGTCACCTGTCACCTGTCACCTGTCACCTGTCAAAACTAAAAAGAAATTATCAAATAACTATTTTGAAATTTTGCCCCGGTTATGGGTTTACCACTGAGAGCGGGGGGTAAGAAGATATTACGGCGATGATCTCCAGCTTCCACCGTGACCTCTGGCCCTTGTTGAGTGAGTTTGACTTGTTTTTTATCAAAACCTGGTAAAAATAAGCGTACTTGACGATTATGTACGTCTATTTCCATTGGTTTAGGTGCTTTTGATGCTTGTTCCATAAAATTAGGTAGGGCATCTATCAGGGGTTGCCATTCACCTTGAGATACATCGGGAACAATGGTCACTGGTAGAGGTGTAAATTCTGCGGCTAGGTCAGTGTTATTATCGGCAGATACTAAAATAGTGCCACCAATAGTTAAACCAATTTGTTGAGCAGTACCCCAAAGGTAACGGGAACTTGCTACATCTAGGGTATCTGGTGTTGTCACCAAAAAAGCAGCGATCCGGTTTGGATTAGCTAAAGCAGCTTTTCCTTGATCGAGTAAATTATTAACTTGGTTAGTGGGTTGGGCAAAATTATCAGCTGTCCAGTTAACATTAAATAAACTGGTGATCACCGGTTGAATCAGAGGAGATTCAGATATTGCTTTACCCAAGTCAGAGTTAACAAATAATTGCCGAAAGCGCCGCACATACCAACTCAAGGATTCTGGCATTCCCAGCATCCGCAAAGTGGAGTTATCTCCTGTGCCATCATAGATAATTACGTCATATTTGCCACTGGCATCATATTCACGAATAGCATTGAGAGCGAGGGCGTTGTCCATACCTGGTAAAACTACCAGTTCTTGCCCGTACACCTCTTTAAAAATTGGTGTGCGGAGATATTGAGCTTCTAGTTTTTTCAATTCTTCCCAGTTGCGTTCTAGCAGTACAGATGCTTGAAACTGTACTGCTTGCAAGTTGGGAGCGATTTCTTGGGGGTCAGGAGACAGGGTAGTTTCCAGTAAAATTGGCAACGTTGGTTCTGCTAATCCTGCTAGAAGTACCCGTTTGCCTTGGTTTGCCAATAGCTTGGCTGCGGCGATCGCTATTTTGCTACGAACGATGCCGTTTTTGCCTAAAAATGTCAGTATCAAGGCCATTTCTTGAGTTCCAATTACCGCCTATCGTTTCAACTCCTAACTTAGCATTCATCTAAAACTGTCACTTGACTATACAGTTTTAATTTCATCATCAAAGAACCAGGTGGAGAAGTTGTCGTCAAATTTGACTACTACGCCAATACCCATACCATCAGTAACTTTGTAGCCTTCAATTATGCCTACTTTGCCGAGTTTTCCAGCGATAGAGGCAGATACGCGATCGCGCAAACGAACTACTTTAACCTTTTGTCCGATTTCCATATTTAGTTACAATCCAATAATCCAAGTCTCAGTGTAGCGGAATCTGGGACTTTGTTGGCATTGATAAAGGAGAGGTTAAAGCAGCTATCCTAGCTCAAAGGTTAAAATAATTAGGTGTAGATCCTGATAGTTGGAGTTAAATTAATGCTGAAAATAGGATAAAATGCCGGAATGATTTGGCAATGGCCTGTGGTGGTACTCAAGAATGACCCTTTCTATTAAAAATAATTTAACTAAATTACAGGTGCAGCGTTACTGGGAATTATTGCACGTCTTGGTATCGCGGACATTAAAAGTACGCTATCGGGGTTCATTCCTGGGTGTTTATTGGTCGTTACTAAATCCTTTAATCATGACAGGACTTTACACTGCCATTTTTGGAGCTACCTTTGCATCTTACTATGGAAACTCGATCATTAACTACGTATTAGCAGCATTTACAGGACTGATAGTAATTAATTTTTTCTCAGCTTCCACATCCCAAGCTCTAGCCAGTGTAGTTGGGAATGGAGCATTATTAAATAAAATCCGTTTGCCAGTTAGTGTTTTTCCTGTATCAATGATAGCAGCAAATGTATTTCAATTTTCTGTTGGGGCATTTCCGTTACTAGCATTAATCACTTTATTCAACTCCAAAAGTCTGATCAATGTCCTAGCCTTAGTGTTTCCATTTCTGGCATTAATTCTAGTCTGTACAGGAATTGGGTTTTTGGTCAGTGCTTTATATGTATTTTTCAGAGATTTGCCTTACTTTTATGAGTTAGTTACATTTGTGATTTGGATTAGTAGTCCGGTATTTTATCCCGCAGCGATTGTACCACCCCAAGTTAAGCCATTTTTAAGTTTAAATCCCTTATCACCGATAATTGAAAGTCTACGTCAAATTACATTATCAGGTGCAGCACCAGATTTAGGGTTAATATGGGGGGCGTTACTTGGTGGCATAATTATTTTATCTTTGGGATGGACTTGTTTTCATTTGTGGCGACATCAGTTTATGGATTTATTGTAGATAGACTTGTTTTAATTGATGGCGATATCAGTTTATTGATTCGGTTTAATATAGCTATTATTTGATAATAATACAAATTAGATAGTGATAGTTTATAATTAATTTAAAGATAGTAATTTATCCTCATACTTCTAATAAAAACTATGGCTTTAACCGCACAAGAAATAGAAGCATTAATGCCAGATTGCACCGAACTTCTCAGCGACGAACCAGAAATGGAAAGCTCATTACACTATACACAATTATTAATATTAGTCACTTGTTTAGAATGGTTATGGCGTGATCGGAAAGATTTTTTTATTGGTGCAAATCTTAGCATTTACTATAGCCGACAACAGTTAAAAAATCGAGACTTTAGAGGACCAGACTTTTTTCTAGTCAAAGACACCCAAAAACGTCCGCGTCTGTCTTGGGTAACATGGGAAGAAGATGGTAAATATCCCAATGTGATCATTGAATTACTTTCTGATTCTACAGCCAAAGTAGATAAGGGATTGAAAAAACAGTTGTATCAAAATCAATTCCGCACTCCTGAGTATTTTTGGTTTTCTCCTAATACCTTAGAATTGGTAGGATGGCGATTAACAGATAGTGAATATAAAACTATTCCAGCATCAGAAAATTCCTGGTATTGGAGTCAAGAGTTAGGTTTATATTTAGGAGTTTGGGAAGATAAGTTAAGATATTTCACGGTTGAAGGAAAATTAGTTCCTACACCAGAAGAAGCTAATTTAGAAGAAATTAGAAAAGCTGAAATTGCCCTCCAAAGGGCAGAAATTGAAGAACGAAAAGCTGAATCTGAACGTAAAAAAGCTGAATCTGAACGTCAAAAGGCTGAATTTGAACGTCAACGTGCTGATGAAGCAGAGAATAAAGCAGCTATTCTAGCTCAAAAATTGAGAGAACTAGGCGTTGAACCTGATAGTTTGTAAATGAAGGCGTTATTGGTGGGATAATTATTTTGTTTTTGGAATGAATTTGTGATAGTTAAGGATGGGAATGGAGTATGTATCAAAATAATCCACCTCTGCCACCCGAAGAAACTATGCCGACAATGTATGATTTACCTAGCGAGTTAGTAGGAGAATCAGGATTGCCGGATGAATTTCATTGTATACAAGCAGATTTACTCAGTGAAACTTGTCAACCTATCAATTATTCATCTGAGGAAATTTTACTAGCCAGCGATTTAAACCTTTATTATGATCCTCGTCATCCTGGTTGGTATAAACGCCCGGATTGGTATATGGTATTAGGGATTATTAATAGTAATCAACAGGAACATTTACGTTTAAGTTATGTAGTATGGCAAGAAGGAATTGCTCCTTTTCTAGCAGTTGAATTACTATCACCAGGAACAGAACAAGAAGACTTAGGACGAACTCTCCGGGAAGTAAATAAACCCCCAACAAAATGGGAAGTATATGAACGCATTTTGCGTATTCCTTATTATGTTGTTTATGACCGCTATGAAAATAAATTTCGTGGTTTTAAACTACATGGTACTCGTTATGAATCTATAAATCTCTCAGAAAACCGCCTTTGGTTAGAAGAAATAGAAATGGGTTTAGGTTTATGGCAGGGAAGTTATCAAAATATAGAGGGTTTGTGGTTGCGTTGGTATAATGCTGATGGTTGGTTGCCAACATTAGCAGAAAAAGCTGAGGCTGAACGCCAAAAAGCTGAATCTGAACGTCAGCGTGCTGATGGAGCGGAGAATAAAGCAGCTATTCTAGCTCAAAAATTGAGAGAATTAGGTATTGAACCTGATAGTTTGTAAATTAGGCATAAATTAAGCAAAAACTATGACTACAACTGTAAAATTAACAGAGGTCAAGATTGAATATCCTAGTAGTGATAATGAACCAGTGGCAGAAACCTACATACATCTTTATGCAATTTTAACAACCTTAGAAGTTCTCAAACAATATCTTACAGGCAGACAAGCGACGGTACTAGCAAATCAATTTTTATATTACGCCCAAGGTTTTCCCAAATTAAGAGTTGCTCCAGATGTCATGGTAATTTTTGATGTACCTCCTGGTGGTAGAGATAATTATAAAGTTTGGGAAGAAGGACAAGTTCCTCAAGTTGTATTTGAGATGACAAGTGCTGGCACTCAGAAACAAGATCAAGAACAAAAAAAATTATTGTATGAACAATTAGGTATTTTAGAATATTGGTTATTTGATCCCAAGGGAGAATGGGTAAATCAAAAATTGCAAGGTTATAGATTACAAAATGAGATTTATCAATCCATTACAGATAACCTATCTCAACCTTTGGGATTACGTCTAGAAGTAGAAGGAGAACTTTTGAGATTTTACCGATTAGATACAGGTGATAAATTACTGATACCAACAGAACTGGCAGAAAGAGCGGAAAGTGAACGTCAACGAGCGGATAAATTAGCGGCAAAACTGCGTGATTTAGGGATAGATCCTGATAGTGTAAGTTAAGAGAACATAATGACTACAACAAACCTAACAGGGGATGGACTTGTTTTCATTTGTGGCGACATCAGTTTATGGATTTATTGTAAATGGAAGTCATTCGACTAGATCAAGTTTGTTTATGGAGACGTACACAGGAAGAGTTTTCTTATGACTTGAAGAAAACTATACTATCCATAGTAGAAGGTAAATATCGCCAACCTGCCAAAAAATTAGTTTTAGATCATGTTGATTTAGTAGTTGACAAAGGCGAAAAAATTGGGATAATAGGTGCGAATGGTTCTGGTAAATCCACGCTGTTAAAAATAATTTCCGGAATCTTACAACCTACCACCGGAACAGTAAGAGTAAAGGGTCAAGTTGCTCCTTTGATTGAGTTGGGAGCGGGTTTTGATCCAGAAATTTCAGTTATGGACAATATACTCCTTTATGGTGTATTGTTAGGATTTTCTAGGTCTGAGATGAAAGAAAGAGCCAGGTCTATTTTAGAGTTTGCGGAGTTGGAGGATTATGCTTTAGTTCCAGTCAAGGGTTTATCATCCGGTATGGTGGCTCGTTTGGGTTTTGCGATTGCTACGGATATGCAGCCGGATATTTTGATTTTGGATGAGGTTTTATCTGTGGGAGATGAGAGTTTTAAGAATAAGTGTAAGCAGCGGATGGATAGTTTTTGGGATGGGGATACTACTGTTTTAGTTGTTTCACATGATTTAGGATTCATAAAAAGTTCTTGCGATCACGCGGTTTGGATTGAGAAAGGTAAATTAAACCTCATGGACAAGGCCGATAAAACAGTAGAATGTTATTTAAGTAATTTGAAACCAATTTAAATTTGATGTAGTGCTAACTTGCATTTCGTAATTAAATTGTTACTACAAAATATTCATATTTGAAACTTGAAGCATCCCAACTTATGTTTAGTGAAACTGCAATAGTTAAGAGTAACTTCATTGGCGAAAATACAGAAATTAAAAACTTTGTTGTAATTGAAGAAAACGTAAAAATTGGTAATAATGTTATTATCCATCCTCATGTAACCATAGAATCGGGAGTAGTTATCGGAAATGGAGTGGAAATATTTCCAGGAGCATATATTGGTAAACAGCCAAAAGGAGCAGGTGCTACAACGAGAGTATTAGATTTTGAGCGAAAAATAGTTATAGCTGATAATTGCTCTATTGGTCCTAACAGCATAATTTATTATGATGTGGAGATTGGAAAAAATACTTTAATTGGTGATAACGCTTCTATCCGAGAAGGAGTTAAGATAGGAGAATTTTGTATTCTTAGTAGAGGAGTTACTGTAAATTATAATACTTGTATAGGTGATCGCACAAAAATTATGGATTTAACTCACATTACAGGTAACTGTGAAATTGGGGATGATGTATTTATAAGTGTTTTAGTAGCTACTACTAATGATCGTGCAATTGGCAAATTGGGATATGATGAAGAACGTGTTCAAGGACCAAAAATTGGCAACAAAGTGGCTATTGGTGCAGGAGCAAACATTCTTCCTGGAGTTTGCATTGGTGACGGATCTGTCATTGCTGCTGCATCTGTAGTAAATAAAGATGTCCCATCTGGCAAAATGGTTGCGGGGAATCCAGCGCGTTCAATTAAAACTGTAAGTGAATAAAAATGTAACCACCTATGAAAACATTAATTTAATTAATCATCTATTTTGTAAATATCTTGCATGAATAAATTCATGATAGAAATAAATTTAGTTTTTTGAAAACGCAATTGTACAAGTATAAAGTATATAGATTGCCGCGTTTATCAGATATCATGAATTCATTTACACATAACAGTATTGATTGGCATTTTTAAACCTTGTAAATTTATGATAAGCAACTGTAAAATTATAGAATTACCTAAAATAAAAGATCCTCGGGGAAACTTAACTTTTATAGAAGGTGGAAAACATATTCCATTTGACATTCAGCGTGTTTACTATCTATATGATGTTCCAGGTGGTGCAGAACGAGGTGGTCATGCTCACAAAGAGTTACATCAATTAATTATCGCAATGTCTGGCAGCTTTGATATCTTGTTAGACGACGGGCATGATAAAAAACGTTTTTATTTAAATCGGTCTTATTATGGACTTTATATTTGCCCCATGATTTGGAGATCTATTGATAATTTCTCATCCGGTTCTGTTTGTATGGTTCTAGCATCTAACTTTTATGACGAAGCTGATTACTACAGAGACTATGAAGACTTTTTAGGAGATGTATGGAAAACAAAATAGTAAAAGTTCCATTTGTTAATATGGAAGCTAACTATAAAGAGATTCAGGAAGAACTAGACATAGCCTACCATAGAGTAATGCGATCAAGTTCGTACATTCTTGGTCAGGAAGTTGAGGCTTTTGAAAGTGAGTTTGCAAATTACTCTGAAACAAAATACTGTGTTGGAGTTGGTAATGGTTTGGATGCTTTACATCTTATTCTCAGAGCAATGGGAATTGGATCTGAAGATGAAGTAATAGTACCAGCCCACACATACATTGCTACATGGCTGGCAGTTTCTTATGCTGGAGCAAAACCAATACCAGTAGAGCCTGATGAACAAACCTATAATATAAACACTACACTTATTGAGGCTGCTATTACAAAACGTACTAAGGCGATTTTAGCAGTTCATCTTTATGGTCAACCTGCCGACATGGATGCTATTCAAGAAATTGCCAGAAGACACAATCTTAAAGTAATTGAAGACGCAGCACAAGCTCATGGAGCAAGATATAAGGGTAAGCGTGTTGGTAGTTTGGGAGATGCAGCGGGTTTCAGCTTTTACCCTACCAAAAATCTAGGAGCTATTGGTGATGGAGGCGCAATAACAACTAATGACGCTGATTTAGCAGAGAAATTACGTATGTTGCGTAATTATGGTTCTCGTGTTAAGTATGAGAATGAGATACAAGGTTTTAATACTCGTCTTGACGAAATGCAAGCCGCTTTCTTGAGAGTCAAGTTATCTAAATTAGATGATTGGAACAATCGTCGCGTAAATGTAGCAAATCAATATTTAGAAAGTCTGACTGAATATACTCATTTAACTTTGCCTACTATTCCGAGTTGGGCTGAACCTGTGTGGCATTTATTTGTTATTCGTCATTCTGATAGACTGAACATAGAAAAGCACTTACATAACAATGGGATAGGGACACTTGTTCATTATCCAATTCCTCCACATTTATCAGGTGCTTATGCTGGGAACAATTGGGATGTAGGAAGTTTTCCTGTCACAGAGAAGATATCTCAAGAAATATTAAGTATACCGATGTCATTTCACATGACGTATGAAGAAGTACAGACAGTCATAAAAAATTTAATTGAGGCAATTTAAATGGGAGTAAATCAACCATTAATTAGTGTTGTAATGACTACATACAATCACGAAAAATATATTGATGAATCCATACGAAGTGTATTAGAACAAACTTTTAGCAACTTTGAATTTATCATTGTCAATGATGGCTCTACTGATAACACTGATAAAATCATTCAAAGCTATTTAAATGACAATAGAATTATTTATATTTTTCAAGAAAATCAAGGACCTAGTGCTGCTGTTAATCAAGGTATTTTGAAAGCAAATGGAAAATACATTGCTCTCATGTCTGGAGATGATATATGTTATCCTGAACGCTTACAGAAGCAGTATAACTATTCCAATTTAGAAGCAACAAGAATAATTTTTTCATGGGTTGATTTTATAGATGATGATAGTAATCAATTAGCCAGTAAACATTTTGCTAAAAACTTTTTTAATGCTACGAATAAAACTAGAGCAGAAATTTTGAAATCCTTATTTTTTAACGGTAATTATCTATGCAGTGTAACTGCATTTATTGAGAAAAACATACTATTAGAAGCTGGATTATTCAATCTCTCATCAATTCAGTTGCAGGATTTTGATATGTGGATAAAGCTAGTAAAAAAATATGAAATTTCCGTAATACCAGAAAAATTAGTCAAATACAGAATTCGTAATGATTCCAAAAATTTAAGCCATCCAAACAATAATTATCTACGATCTGGTTTTGAAAGTTGCCAAATATATAGAAATTTCTTCGATGATGTTTCCATAGAACTATTTAAAGAATCTTTTAGAGATAAAATAAAAAATAATGATTTTCATGAAGGTATTGAATATGAATTAGAAAAGGCTTTTTTATATCTGAATTCTAATTTTATTTATGTTAGAAATATTGGTGCTGAGAAATTGTTTTACCTTTTACAAAATCATCATATTCTAGCTATTGCCAAAGAAAATTATAGTTTTGGATTAACTCAATTATATGAGCTAACTAATGATATAGATAATTTAAATGGTATCTTCTCTAAATATAGTACAAGATTTTATAAAATTTATAAACTATGGATTAATTTGGCAAGGCTAATTAAGGCTAAAATAGTAAAATAGAGATTACTCACAAAAAAGGTTGATGATATATGAAAATTCTTTTTCTTTCAGATTCTTATATGCAAGATGGATCTTTTGACCCATTCAGAAAGGAAGTATTGCAAGCCATATCTTTGTATGGCAGTGAAACAAAGGCTGTCATAACCAACCATTTTTTGTATAGTAACAGTTCCAATATCAGATTTTTTCAAAACTTCAACAAAGTAGTAGAGGATATAAGAAAGTTTAACCCCGATATTATTTTTTCTATTAATAGAGCAGGCTTAGTAAAAGAATTGACAGATGTTATATCTACTGATGCAGTGTATATTACTTGGTTCATTGATTCTTACGAAAGAGTTCCAGAAAACCTACTAAAATTTACTACTCAAGATATTGTTTGGCTGACAGGATTAAGAGAATACACTGATAATTTTTGTTGCAGATACGGAGTAAAGACAGATAAAATAATTTTTTCACCATTTGCTACTAATACAGATGTTTTCTATCCTCAGAATCAGGAAAGAACCATTGATGGTTGCTTTGTAGGCACTGCATTTTCTAATCAGTCCTTTGTCAACACCTTAAATTGTGTGGCTGAAGATGTAGAGGAAAGGAATATATTGATACATATTCTTGAATCTCATAAAAGTAACTACATCTTTGATATAGCAACTGTTTTGCAAGAAAAAGGATATACAAATTATGAGGAACATACTAGAGAAAACTGGCAAATGATATTCGACGATCAGATATCAATTGAAAAAAGGATCAGATTTATTAGTACATTGCATGATTTTAATATCAAAATATATGGTGAACCAAATCATCTGTGGATTCAGTATCTAAGCATTTATAAAAGTAGTATGCTTGCTAAATACCAGTATGAACCTATAAGAACACCAGAGGATTTAGCACACCTTTATAATAAATCAAAAATAGGAATTAATATTTTGCATCATCAAGCTTCAAATCACTCTCTACCAATTCGCGTTTTTGACTTAATGGCTTGTAAAACTTTACTGCTTACAGAGAAAACATCAGTAAATGCTCTTCATCAGATAGGATTTATAGAAAATGTTGATTTTGTTTGCTTTGAAGATGAAAAAGATTTAAAACATAAATTTGAATTTTATTTAAAAAATGATACTGCAAGAGATAAAATAGTTGAGAGTGCTTATTTAAAAGTAAAAAATTTTCATAGTTTAAAAATAAGAATAGAAGAAGGTATTAGTAGATCACTTGGAGAAAAAGTCAATGTTAATAATTATAACCAACGAAAAATAGAAGTTATTGATTCTAGCTTATTCAAGCTGGTATCTCTTGAAAAAAGGGAAAAGTATTTACATTTTATAAAAAAACACTCACGCTTTTTCAAGAAGAGTTTCCCGGGTACTTGGGAGGTATTAAGGATAACAGCTTTGAAACTTAAAATATTACGTTAGTTATGCAATATTTTATCTATAAATGACTGAATATAGCTACCATGCAGTAAAAAATATCTAGAAGACAAGTATGAATTGTCCATCAACTAAATCAATATCAGTAATTCTAGTTAACTATAATGGAGCGGATATCTTAACAGACTGTATAAATTCATTAGAAAAATTTACCTCTAATGACAACTTAGAAATTATCATAGTTGATAATAACTCTCAAGATAATAGTATAGATAATTTAGAGAATAAATATGCTGATATTAAATTGATGAAACTAATGAAAAATGTTGGTTTTGGAGCGGGAAACAATGCTGGTGCAAAAATAGCTACAGGGGAATTTTTATGTTTTTTAAATACTGATACAATTCTTATAGAGAATACACCTCAAATACTATTAAATTATCTTCAACAATATCAAGATGTGGCAGTTGTAAGTCCTCGTATAATATTTAAAGATGGTAGTTATCAATTATCTTCCGGGAAATTACCAAGCCTAATAGTAGAATTTTTTGACAAAATTAAATACGGATTAGATAGTAAATTTCATAGTATATTGTCAAGATTTTATGATAAACAAAATTCATTAACTAAAGAAGTAGGTTGGGTAACAGGTGCTTGTTTAATGATAAGGCGAGATGTATTTGACAAATTGGGAGGTTTTGATGAAACATTTTTTATGTATTTTGAAGATAAGGATCTTTGTAAACGAGTTAATGATGCTGCCTTTAAAGTGGTTTATTATCCACAAACGAGTTTAATTCATTTGTTAGGCGGAAGTTCCAGAAATGCAAAAAAAAGTGTTAACCATTATTATAGAAATAGTCAAATATATTACTATCAAAAACATCTAGGTACAATTCAAACGGCAATTTTAAAATTATATTTAAGAATTTCTGGTAAGTAAAGTTGAGTAAAAATTTAGCGATTAATTGTGATTGCATTTCACTACTAAATTCTTATGATAAAAGTTCAGTTACTTAATAAGTTTCTAAAAAAGTGATCAAAACTCGCATATTATTAATGATAGATGATGCTACCCTTGGTGGTGGACAAATGCACGTTTTTCTACTGGCAAAATATCTTGATAAATCTCAATTTGAAGTATCTATTGCCACAGAATCTCAAGGTTGGTTATTTGATACAGCATCAGCTTTAAATATACCTCTACATCAGCTAAATATTTCCAACAAAATAACATGGAAATCTTTTAAAAACGTTCAAGAACTACTCATTAAAAATCATTTTGATATTATACATACTCATGGAGGAACAGCAGGATTTTGGGGCAGATTAGTAGGTAAAATATCTAGTAAATCATCCAAAATAATTCATACTTATCATGGATTACACTATCTCAATCAAAATAGCATTAAATCAAAAATTTTTAAATTAATTGATCAATTACTATTACTTATAACTAATCAAATCATCTGTGTTTGCAAAGCAGATTATGTGAGTGGGTTAGCTGCAAAAGTCGTAGCTCCTAATGCTTATACAATTATCTACAACGGTATCGAGATTGATAAATTTAGCAGCAATTTAGACCAACAAAAAGCCAGAAAAATATTTAATATAGAACCTGAAAAAATCATTTTTGGTAATGTAGCTAGATTGCATCCACAAAAAGGACATAAAATACTTTTACAAGCATTGGCTAAAATAGTTAATTCCTATACTAACACCCATTTATTAATTGTAGGTGATGGAGAAATAAGAGAAGAATTAATTAAAATCGCTCAAGAATTAGGAATTAAAAATCATGTTTCTTTTTTAGGTGCGCGTTCAGATATTTATGAATTTTTATCAGCTATTGATATTTTTGTATTACCTTCATTATGGGAAGGTCAACCTATAGCTTTATTAGAAGCATTAGCAATGGGTAAACCTTGTATTGCTTCTAATGTTAATGGTATTCCTGAAATTATTAATAATGGAATAAATGGGTATTTGGTAAATCCAAATGATGTAGATAATTTATATGAGTTAATGACTTCATTAATATTAGATAAACAAAAATTTGAGCAGTTTTCCGTAAATGGTAAAATTACCGTTTCTGATATGTTTTCTGCTCAGAATATGGCAGATAAAACAGCACAAGTTTATACTAATCTTCTAATTAATAATTAATTGTTATTCTTGGTATATGATAGAATATAAGAAATGTTGACTACTTAAACCAAGGAACAACCCATGAACAACTCCATAGAACTTCCCAGCGGTAAAATTATCAACATCGCCCGATTTATTGCCCTAATTCCCAATAATAACATTGACAGTGATTATCAACTAATTTTAGAAGGATATCCCCACCCCATTAAATTAGAAACATCAGACGCTCAACATCTGAAAACAATCTTGCAATCAAAACAAAATACCATAACTACTACCCACCAATCAACATGGAATCAACAGGAACAAATTCAAAAAAATCAAAAAGCAATGGCAGTTTTAGCACAACTTATGGAACAAGATAAAAATATGTCCGATGAAGAATCTAGGGAAAGACAAGAAATATTTGAAAGTTTCAAAAAAAGAATGGATGCTGAAAGACCACAAGGGCAAAAATTGTATTCAGAAGTATGATAGTATTTATTGACTCCAGTGTACTAGGAATTATTGCCAATCCTAATAAAATTGGTGAACCAAGCAAATGTAGAGAATGGCTTTACAAATTGCTTTCAAAAGGTGTGTATATCTGCTCCTCTCAGATTTGTGATTTTGAGGTTAGAAGAAATCTAATACTAGAATATCAGAGAAAACCTCACTTAAATAGTATTGAGAATTTAGATAAACTTCCAGAAATAATCACATTTTTACCTATAGACTGGGAATTACTCAAAGAAGCATCTACACTTTGGGCTTCTGCTCGCAGTCAAGGAATACCAACAGCAGATAACAAAAGTTTAGATATTGATATTATTATCTGTAGTCATTGGCAAAAACTTAAAGAAGATTTTCCCGGTCGCTATATTGTCATAGCAACTACCAATGTCAAACATTTAAGTCGCTTTGCTGAAGCAAAAAACTGGATGGATATTCAATTTTAAAAACTTATTA
Source organism: Okeanomitos corallinicola TIOX110 (assembly GCF_038050375.1). NCBI lineage: Bacteria > Bacillati > Cyanobacteriota > Cyanophyceae > Nostocales > Aphanizomenonaceae > Okeanomitos > Okeanomitos corallinicola. Next base: position 1,007,493 of record NZ_CP150886.1, read on the forward strand.
AAGAAGTTGAGTATCTATTCAATTTCTAATCTTCCTTAGCATCTATTGATTTATTATTCTCAGCTATCCTCGATCTAATTAATTCTATATCTAAATTCAATTCATAAGCGATCGCCTCCACACCAGGCAAGATTTTCAAACAATATATTTAAAATGAGTTTAAAAAGTTCTAAAAAATACCCAAAACATAACTTATTGAATAGAAATTAGAAATATGTAATACTAAGAGTAAGAAAATTCTTACTTGAGAGCAAGAACATGAGAATTACATCCAAAGGACAAGTAACTATTCCCGTAGAAATACGAGAGCAATTAGGACTTACACCCAACACAGAAGTAGAATTTGAAGTCATCGGAGACGCAGTTTACGTAAAAAAAATCAAAGCGAAACCCACCGCTGGTAAAACTCTAATAGAACAGATGCGAGGTAAAGCCACCGTCAAAATGACAACTGATGAAATCATGGCACTAACCCGACAAGACCAATGAAAGAAATACTGGTTGATAGCAATATAATCCTTGATATTGTCACAGAAGATCCAAATTGGTTTGATTGGTCATCCAAAAAATTAGCTGAATATGCTGAACAGACAAAACTTAACATCAACCCGATTATTTATGCTGAAGTTTCCATTGGGTTTAAAAAGATAGAAGAGTTAGAAGCTATCTTACCCATAAAGTTTTTTCACCGTTTAGACCTACCTTGGGAAGCAGCATTTTTAGCTGGAAAATGTTTTGCACAATATCGTCAACAAACTGGAACTAAGCGATCGCCTTTACCTGATTTTTACATAGGCTCTCATGCAGCAATCATGGATATGATACTTTTAACCAGAGATGTCAATCGTTACCGCACTTATTTTCCTACCTTAGAACTCATAATTCCCGAATTTGTATAAATATAATGTTTAAATCTTTTTTAAAAACTTATTAAAGAAGTTGAGTATCTATCCAATTTCTAATCTTCCTTAACATCCACTGATTGCTTATTTTCCGCTATCCTTGACCTAATTAATTCTATATCTAAATTCAACTCAGACGCGATCGCCTCCACACTTAAACCCAAACGTAACAACAAAGGAATCATCTCTAACTTACCTTCCGCTTTACCTTCCGCTTTACCTTCCGCCTTACCCTCTTCCTTCACATCTTGAAAATACCGTGTTTGCTTCAACTCATCTAGTCCAAACATCGCTTCTAACTCCTGACTACTTAAATAAGGAAACTTATAAACCAGTATCTTATCTACCAATTCTAAAACCTTTTCCTGGATCATTGGTTCTGTTAAAGATACCCGTACCTGTTCTTTCAGTTGAACTACCTTATCCCTGATTTGTTCTTGTTGTGCTACCACCAATTCTAGCACTCCTAAACCAACAGAATCACCTGTTTTTTCCCCTAACTCATCTAAGTATATCCGTGATATTCTACCTGAATGGAATAATTCTTGATACTGAATTGGTTCTGCTGTATCAATGCTACGATTAGGAAATATCGCCACTGCATACCAGTTTTGTTGAGGACGATATAACTTTAAATACAGAAATATTTCCCCAAACAAATCCCAGTAAAAATTATCACGTTGTTGAAATTGAACCTCTAAAAAATAAATCAGTTTATTTTCATCCGCAGGTGGGAGAAATAACCCATCAAAACGGAATGATAACTCCTTAACTTCCACTGAATCAAACTTATATCCACTTGCCTGATCAGGAGATTCTCCTAATAATTCAAACAAAACAGTAGGTAAAGTTTGAAATATTTGATAAAAAATTGAATCTGTTTTCATTAACAGTAAATAGTTTCCAAAAAAAAATTAATATTATAAATTTTATCAGCTATCTATCATCTAAATCCTGTAATTCCTCAAATCCCCAACATCCTCACTCAAACAATTTAATTAATTATAAAAATGAATCTGACGATAAAAACAGAATCCTCAATCCAGCATTCTATCTATCGTCAGATATATCAACAGAACTTACAAAACAAATAAACTAAAAACCAAAAATCATCATCTTTCTGAATTCTTAATTCTTTAAGGTGTTCCCACCGCACCAGAATAAACCAAACCCCGCTGCATATCTAAAGTCAAAATTGCCCCATCCTTAATTACCTTAGTCGCTTCCTTCACACCCACAATCACAGGTACACCAAGACGTAAACCAATGACCGCAGCGTGACTGGTAAGACTCTCATCCTCAGTAATAATACCGCCAGCTTTGCGAATTGCTTCTACAAAATCAACCCCGGTACTAGATGCAACTAAAATATCTCCAGGATTAAAATTACTCGCATCCATACCAGTTTGAGCTACCCTAGCGCGGCCACTCACAGAACCCTGTCCTAAACCAATACCTTGACCTAACACCGCTGTTACTACCTCAACCTTAATCAAATCAGTTGAACCAGAAACACCTTGCAATGTACCAGCAGTCATCACCACCAAATCACCCTCAGTTAACAGATTTTTCTCCTGAGCGACATTAATCGCAGCTTGGAAAGTCTGACCAGTAGAAGGTAATTCTAAAACCAAAAGTGGCCTAATACCCCAGACCATCTGCAATTGTCGCGCTACATTAACATGAGGTGTAATCGCTAAAATTGGCGTTGTCGGGCGAAATTTAGACACATTCCGAGCAGTAGATCCTGTTTGTGTCAAAGTCATAATTGCTGCTGCATTTAAATTTTCCGCAATTTGACCAACTGCTTGACTAATAGCATTAGGAATAGAACTTTTGTTATCTCGCATATTGCGGGAATTTTGCTGGATTTCTTCCTGTTCAATGCGTTCAGCAATTCTGGCCATTGTTGCTACAGCTTCTATCGGGTAACTACCTACTGCGGTTTCATTGGAAAGCATCACCGCATCCGTACCATCTAAAATTGCATTAGCTACATCAGATACTTCCGCGCGGGTAGGACGTGGGTTGCTGACCATGCTATCTAACATTTGGGTAGCGGTGATAATGGGAATACCTAAACGGTTAGCTGTAGCAATTAATCGTTTTTGCAGGACTGGTACATCTTCCGCTGGAAGTTCTACCCCTAAGTCACCTCTAGCCACCATCACCCCATCACACAGAGATAAAACAGCTTCCATTTGTTCTATCGCTTCGTGCTTTTCAATTTTGGCAACCACAGGCACGTTTTTACCAGTGCTGGAAATTAACTCTTTAATTTCTATAATATCTTGGGGGTTACGAACAAAAGATAATGCTACCCAGTCTACACCTTGATCTAAGCCAAAAATTAGATCCTCACGATCTTTATCGGTCATGGCTTTGATGGATAAGTAAACTCCCGGAAAGTTTACTCCTTTATTGTTAGAAAGTTTACCTGGAACTGTAATCCGACAATGTAAATCGCCTTTATCCCGGTTAATCTCCTCCACTACCATTTCTACTCGTCCATCATCCAGGAGAATTTTCGAGCCGACAGGGACTTCTTCCGCTAAATAATCATAGGTAACACAGCTAATTTCCTGAGTTCCTACAACTTGGCGATTTGTCAAAGTGAAGCGATCGCCCTTAGCTAAAGTTATAAAACCATTTTCAAACTTTCCTAAACGAATCTTCGGTCCTTGCAAATCTTGTAAAATAGCCACCGGGCGATTTAGTTCAAAAGCGGTTTGTCTAATTAAGCGGATACTACGTTGATGGTCAGCATGAGTTCCGTGAGAAAAATTTAACCGTAGCGTTGTTGCACCTGCTTCAATAATTGCCTTCAGCATTTCTGGACTGCTGGTAGCAGGGCCAATAGTAGCAACAATTTTAGTTCGGCGCAGAGAATCTCTTAATTGCGTCATGGGCTGATTTCGGAATTTTTTGGATCTATCTGGGAAATAATAGTAAGTTAAGCTGCCTATCCTTTTCAGTCACTGCTATATCAATGTGGCCAGCGGTGAAAAATGGAGCTACGGTATAGATTTGATATAGTACACTAATCTGAATCTGCAACCTGCTTCTGGCAAAGCTTTTTTAATCAAAGCAATCATCTAGTTTGGCATCATAACTCCATTTATCTGCCAATCATCAACATTGCGATTAAATCTTCTCATACAAAACTTTACATAAGTTTACTTTTTACTAAGATTTATCTTATATTTGTAATGTTTCATCAACAAGGAGTTAAAAATGCTCACGTCGGAGGCAAAAAAGCCGCTGACAATCCCACCCAAAGAACTTTTAGCACCTCCTGGTGATTTTAATCCCACCCTACTGCTGTTTTTTGTAGTAGTGACAATGTTGGTATTATCTAACTTTGGTTATTGGGTTTGGCAATGGCCAGATTGGTTATGTTTTACTATCAATACCCTGTGCTTACATTGTTCTGGGACGATCATTCATGATGCTTGTCATCAATCTGCCCATCGCAATCCAATCATTAACGCTATGTTAGGTCATGGTAGCGCCCTAATTCTAGCCTTTGCTTTTCCAGTATTTACACGGGTACATTTGCAGCATCATGGTAATGTTAATGACCCTAAAAACGATCCAGATCATTATGTTTCCACTGGTGGACCGCTGTGGTTAATTGCAGTGAGATTTTTGTATCATGAAGTATTTTTCTTTCAGAGAAAATTGTGGCGCAAGTATGAACTGCTAGAATGGTTTATTAGCCGTGCGATCGTAATTGCTATCTTTTATATTTCTATCCAGTATCATTTTCTGGGTTATATTCTTAATTTTTGGTTTATTCCAGCCTTTATAGTCGGGATTGCCTTGGGTTTATTTTTTGATTATTTACCCCATCGTCCCTTTGAAGAACGCAATCGCTGGAAAAATGCCCGCGTCTATCCTGGTAAAATACTCAACATTCTCATTTTAGGACAGAACTATCACCTCATCCATCATCTGTGGCCTTCTATTCCTTGGTATAATTACCAACCTACCTATGATCTGATGAAACCATTGTTAGATCAAAAAGGTAGTCCCCAAACTTCCGGTTTATTGCAAAAAAAGGACTTCCTCGAATTTGTCTATGACATTTTCATTGGTATTAGATTTAACCATCACTAAACAAATGTTGTGATGATCAATCTTCCTCGAAACCATAATCACCAGATCCCAAATTATCTGCGTATTGCTGCAACCAAGCGCGGAAAATAGGAGCAATAATCGCTCTAACACCATCATCATGCCACATAGTAATTATCTGTCCCAGATTACCACCCTCAGCCGGATCTAAATCTAAACAACAGTGATTACCACCACCATCATAGGTGAGTGGTATCCACAAAGGATTCCACCAATCTTTTCTGACTCCTGGTTGCGGTAGGAAAGTTTCACATCTTCAGGTAAATTAATTGCAAGCGTAGTTTCCAAGGTTTGAATTTGAGCATCAGCAGCTCCTAGTTGTAATGATTTGATTGCTGAAGGTGCGTTTTCTTGTCACCACGATTCAATTCTTGTCCAGATTTTTTGCATATTTTTTGATTCCACAGGAATTACCAAAAAACTACTGAATTTTGTTCACGCAGGGCCAGGAAATAATTAAAAATATTAACATTAATAAATATTGCTGTTATACTAGCCTAATTACATCTCAGTATATATTCCCTCAAGTCACTAAAATCACCGGGGATAAAAGATGTATAATTAGCCCGTCTCCTCTATAAAAAACATCTTGATAACTAGCCGAACTGACTATTTATTTAACCTTAATAAGAGATAAGGGGCTTACCTATGCGTAAACAAAAGAAAAATGATAATGTAATCCTTAATCTGGCATTATCGCTGGCATTAGCTACCACACCATTATCAATTAGCCTATTTGCTTCATTACCTGTACTAGCAGAATCACAATCTGATCAACCTGGTTTTTCATTACCAGAAATAGTAGAAAGCGGGACAAAAATTAGAATTGATGGTTCTAGCAACTTATTGATGATTAATCAAGGCCTCAAAGATAGCTTTGAGAAACAGTTTGCTGGGACACAAGTAGAAATTAGTAATAATGGTGCTGATTTAGCAATTAAAGACTTATTAGATGGGAAAATTGATATAGCAGCTATGGGCCGGGGAATCACCCCAGCAGAAAAAGTCCAAGGATTAGAACAAATTCGCTTACGTAGAGAAAAAATAGCAATTATAGTTAGTGCAGATAATCCCTTTCCAGGGAATTTAACCAGTAAACAATTTGCCCAGATTTTTAGAGGAGAAATCACTGACTGGTCAGAAATAGGAGGAAAATCTGGAAAAATAAGATTTATTGATCATCCTGAAAATAGTGATACGAGAAATTCCTTGCGTGATTATCCATTTTTTCAATCTCAGGACTTTTCTACAGGTAAAAATGCCATTCTAGTAGAAGATAATCAAATTGATAAGATTGTTAAAGAATTAGGTCAAGAAGGAATCAGCTATGCTCTAGCTAATCAAGTCTCAAAACTTGCAGATGTTAGAGTTTTAACAGTTGAGGGTTTGACTCCAGATGATTCTGAATATCCATTTTCCCAACCTTTAGTTTACGTTTATAAAAAAAATCCTAACTCAGCAGTAGCGAGTTTTTTGGGTTATACTCTTGCACCAATAGGTAAAAAAGCAATAATAGCAGCCAGAGAAGCAGAAGCTGCCATGATTGCCGCTAAAACATTGCAAAATGTTACCACTACAAGCGGTACAAATTCCCCATCTGAAAGCAAATCCTCATTGACTGCTGTAGAGTCAGAAACAGCAACAAGTGCAGTTAATTCTAGAAATGACCAACAGTTTGTAAATCCTGTAGATAATAATCCGTTTGAAGATAAAAATCTCATCTTTTTGATTGCATTATCATCACTACCAATTATTGGTTTGGCCAGCTTTTTAGCTTTGTGGTTAAAGAAAAAACAGTCATCCACCAGTCAAAATATAGATAGTCAAGAAACATCTTTGACTTATATAAGCTCAACTACAGAAACAACACCAGAAACCACGGAAGAACACATTATTATTGATCCGTTGGCAAGTTCTACCAATACTAACGGTAACTCTAATTCTCACAACAATAATTCAACTATCATCAACACTGACGATAATCTTATTTACATTTCCAAAGAAAACCATTCTGTAAATACAAATGGTACAACCAAGAACAACAACACAACAGAAAAAATTGGAGAAAATATTGATTTTGATGATCCGACAATTGCCCTAGATTGTGGGGAAGTTGTGTGGGATACAGAAGCACCAGTTGCTGTTGTGAATACTGCCTACTCATCAGTTTCTAATATTCCCAAAATACCAGTCAATTATTTAGAAATAAGAGCAGATTATGATCTAGATAAATCTCTATCAGATTTGCTCAATGAAGAAACAGATATACAACCAGAAGATAAAAATAATTTGCCAGAAATGCTGAACGGTTATGATTTATCCAGTCAGGAATCTCAGACTTCTCTAGCAGATTTACTTAATGAAGATGTTGATTTGTCAAGTCAAGAAGCCACTAATGCTTTGTTAGAAATACTAAACGAAAATCCTGATTTATCCAGTCAGGAATCTCAGACTTCTCTGGCAGATTTACTTGATGAAAATACTAATGAATTAGATCAAAAATCTACTAATTCATTACTAGAAAAAGTTGGAATCTTAGTTGCGAGAAATGATATAGATCCCAACACTTCATTGTCAGAATTACTGGATATAATTAGTAATAGTAATTCAGGTGATATTAACGCAGAATCTAATAATGAAATTTTAAAGTCACTTGATTTATCTACAGATCAATCTAATTCCAGATCAATTGATTCCCTTGCTGATTTACTGGGTATATCATCATCAGCAGAGGAAGAAACAGAATTAGGTACAAAATCGGTGACAGATGAAGCTCAACAATTAATATCTGAATTATCAGATGAATTAAGTGAAGTATTTAATGATTTGATAGATGAAGTAGATGAACAAGAACTAAATGCAGATTTGGCTAGGGAGCTATCGTTAAATTTACCCGTTAATTCAAATCATTTTCCAGACTTCGTAGTTGATGAAGAGATAGTTTCAGATATTAATACAGAAAATGTTTCTCTAAATTTAGATTTAAATAATCAAATCCAGACGACAGAACTCACCGTTGCAGATATTAATGGTAACAGTAGCATTGTCTTTACACCACGTACTCCAAAATGGGCTTATATTTCTTGGTATATTTCGGAAAATCAGAAAGCAATAGCCAAAAACCAAGGTGGTTATGTTTTATTAGTGCGTTTGTATGATGCTACTGACATTGATCTGAGTTACCAAAATCCTCAATTAGTGCAGCAGTATGAATGTGAAGAAGTGATTTGTGATTGTTATGTAGCTATTCCCACCAGCAACCGTGACTATCTGGCGGAAATAGGCTATCTCACTCAGAATAATACTTGGTTGTGTATGGCACGTTCTAGTAAAGTTCGTATTTTTAGTCGTCCTAGTGGAGACTTTTGGTTTGTTGCAGATACGGAGTTAGTGATTCATGGTTCAACAGAACCTGGTGCAACTGTGACTATTGGTGGTCATCAAATTAAACTCCAACCTGATGGTACTTTTCATTTGCGTGTTCCTTTCTCAGAAAATTTACTCAAGTACATGATGACTGCTTGTTCTGCTGATGGAGAAAGTAGTGTGACTATCTTGAAAAAGTTTTTTCTAGAAAATGCAGATAATTAAAAGAATTTAGAATGCAGAATTTAGAATGCAGAATTTAGAATTAAGTTTTGCAACGGGGATTTTAGACCGACACAAAACGCGCTGCTTGTAGAAGCAGAGGACTTTAACCCCTAAAGTTGGTTAACATCATTTAGAATTCAGGATTAAGGGTTTAGCAGTTCTAAACCCAGACAGACTTTATGTCAGTTTTTACAGAGGATTTGTATACAGCGGTTTCCGCTCTTATGAGATACATCTTAGCCCCCTCATCGCTTGCGGGGAGGGGGTTGGGGGTGGGGTTCTTGTACCTCATAACATCGGGAAGTGTTGTATCAAGAATCTGAATTTTTTACATTATTTTCATACTCAAATCTAACCATTTTGATTGGGTAATCGGCGCACTACTAGAAATATAATCAACTCCTGTTTCTGCAACTGCATGAATGGTTTCTAGGGTGATATTTCCTGATGCTTCAATTTTAATACGATTGTTATATTGACGAATTAATTTGACTGCTTCAGTCATTGTTGTTAAAGGCATATTGTCTAACATAATAATGTCGGCTTGATATTTTAAAGCTTCTTTCACCTGTTCTAAATTTTCCGTTTCTACTTCAATAGTTAGAGGATAGGGAATTTGAGAACGCACAAGGGAAATAGCTTCACCAATACTACCAGCAGCAGTAATGTGATTATCTTTAATCATGACTGCATCATCTAAACCCATGCGATGATTAATTGCTCTACCTACAGCAGTAGCATATTTTTCCAAGATTCTTAAACCTGGTGTCGTTTTACGAGTGTCTACAAACTTTGTTGGTAAATCTGCGATTTTTTCTACATATTGATTAGTTAGGGTGGCAATTCCACTTAACCGCATTGCCAAATTTAAGGCTACCCTTTCCCCCATTAATAGCGCATCTAGTGAACCATGAATTTCTGCTATTACTTCTCCTGGTTCACATTTTGTCCCTTCAGAAATTATTGGTACAAAGCTGACTTGATCATTTAATAATTGAAATACTCTAGCTGCTACAGGTAAACCAGCAATTATTCCTGGTGCTTTTGCTACCCATTTTGCTTGTCCTGTTTTTGTGTTTGGGGATAAAAGAGATTGAGTAGTGCGATCGCCTCTACCAATATCTTCCATTAACCAACTTTGTAAAAATTGATCTAACACCAAAAACGGTGGTAGTACACCTATAAAATTATTCATTTGATTTTTACCTCTTGACTTGATCCAATTGTTCCATAAATTGTTTCCAGTCTGGCGATCGCTAACAATGTGCAAAAAGTGAGTTAAAATCCCTTCTGTTGAGACGTAATCAAAAAATGTTGACAAGAAACAGCTGGAAAACAGCCAAATTACTCGCAGGTGTCATCAGTACCATTGCAGTTACCCCAGTTTTAGGATTAAACTCCGCTGCAAAAGCAGCAGAACAAGTAATTCTCCGTTATGGACCCCTAGAAGAAACAGCTTCCCTGACAGATTTAAAAAAAACAGTAGATAATGGTAAATTTCCTGATAGTATAGGCACTTTCACCAAAAGATTAACTGAACAACAAAATAATTTTTTAGTGCGGGGATTAAAAGCGAGAATACCCCTCAATGTTGTTACTCTCAATCGCTTACTGAATACCCAACTTGGTCAGACAGTTCTGAGCGATATCGCTACGGCTTTAGATCGCAAAGATGACGCAGGAGTGCAAGCAGTGAGAGCAGGTTTAATTTTAGCCGCAAACTCACCAGAAGGTTTATCTATACTCAGTTTTATTTCTGCCTATCCTAGCCAAAACTTAAAAATTAATGTCCCACAAGCTTTGACTGTGGGTAGAACTTTGAATATGGGTTTTTGGCGGACTCAGCAATTTATGCTGGCCATGACTCCCCGTCTTGATCCTCGCAAAATTAAAATCAATCGCTCTTTTGATCCGACCAAATCAGGAAATAACCAAGTCCAAATAATCAACTTAAACTTAAATGATGAAAAACGGCAACGTAATATTCCCGTTGATATTTATTGGTCAAATTCTGCCAATACAAAAAAACCTGTAATTGTCTTTTCCCATGGTTATGGTTCAGTGCGGACTGATTTAAAATACCTGGCTGAACATCTGACTTCTCATGGTTATGTGGTTGCAGCTTTAGAACATCCTGGTAGTAATTTTACAGCTAATCAAAATAAAGGTTCTTTCCAAGCTCAAGAATTTGTTGACCGTCCCCAAGATGTGAGTTTTGTAATTGATGAATTAGCAAAAATCAACCAAGCAACTGATAATCCATTACAAGGAAAATTAGCGACTAATAATGTAATGGTTGTGGGTTATTCCTTTGGTGGTACTACAGCTTTAGCATTAGCTGGTGGAGAATTTCAAACATCTAGTCTGCGAGAAAGTTGTGAACAAAATATAGATAAATTAAACTTGGTACAAGGGTTCATGTGTCAGGCTAAGGACTTACCTGAAAATAGTTACCAACTTCGAGATGAGAGAGTTAAAAAGATAGTAGCTTTAACTCCTGCAACCTCATTTCTGTTTGGGGAAACAGGTTTATCTAAAGTGCAAGTACCAACTTTAATTTTGACTGGTTCAACGGATAGTATCACCCCTACTTTAAGTGAACATATTCCTAGTTTTGCCAAAATTCCCTCTCCTAAATGGTTAGCTGCTGCGGTTGGTGCTACTCATTTAAGTGTGATAGATCCTAGTTTGACTGATGGTAAACCAGGAGAACCGAAATTATCTTTTTCTAATCGGGAAGTTTTCGGTGACAAAGCTGTGGATGTTCGCAATTACATCAAAGCTGTTACTTTAGCAATGGCCGCACAATCAACCTCGGAAGCTGATCAATATGCAGCGTTTTTGACTCCTGGTTATGCTCAAGTTGCATCAACTCGATTATTTCCATTTCGTCTTTTAACTGATCTTCCTCCCGGTGCGGGTTTAATGCCAAAAAATCAGCAACAGTAAGGAACTAATAACTACTGACTAAAAAACAAAAAAGGCTTGGAAAGAACCAAGCCCAGACTTCACTCAGGGTAAAATATGTTCAAGTATACAAAGTATAAGTATTTTAAACATCTTCCTAAAGGAATAATCTTAATCTAACTCAGTATGATCACTAAAACAATATGCTACCTTTGAAAATTTTAGATTTTGCCAGCTTAATTTAAGAAATATCCTAAGAAATATCCGTGCCAAAAGCTATCCTTAATCCCCAAAATACAATTAAAATCCCAATCGCTAACCAATCACCTATTCTTAATTTTAACTCTTGCCATTTAACTCGATGTTCGTTAGGACTGGTAAAACCTCTAACCACCATTGCATTTGCCATTTGTTCGGATCTCAATAGCAGATTTTCTAACAATCTTTCAATCACAATTAACCAAACTTTTGCACCTCCTTTTAATCCCAACTTTTTCCAGTTAATTGCTCTAGTCATGACAGAACGAATCAGGTTTTGAATTTCTTCTAAAACAAGGGGAATAAACCGCAAAGATAATGTTAAAGTTAACATCAATTCTGTCACTGGAATTTTAAATCTTCTCAACGGCTGCATTAAGCTTTCCATCCCAGAAGTAATTTCTTCTGGTGCAGTGGTTAATAAATATAAATTAGTGCTGTAAATTAAGGTGAAAACGATGGTACTTAAACTAATTGCTAAATCTACGGAACGACGATTTACTCTAATCGGACCTTCATGAAATAGCACATACTTATATTTTTTATTACTGTCTACTATTTTGGGAGCGGATTTAGTTTTCTGTTCTTTGTCTGTTGTTAAAGGTTTTAATACCTGTTCATTAGCTGGTAATCTAGGACTATAACTAATACCTAGTCCATCGGGGCTAATAGAACCGATTGCTAATACCATAAATGATAGCACTAACAGCCAGCCCATTTGCTGCCGCCACACTCTCAGGGGAATTCTGGCAAATAGGGTAATGACAATCAAAATTACCACTAAAAATATCCGCCAATAGTTGTTAGCAACTACATAGCTGGTAAGGAAACTCAATAACCAAATTAATTTAACTCTGGGGTCTAATTTGTGTAGCCAGGTTTCTGGTTGTTCTAAGTATAAGCCAAGGGGGAGCGATCGCAATAAGTCCATATTTTAGTGATTAGTCATTGGTCATTAGTCATTAGTCATTGCTAAGAATGACCAAGTGACTAAAAACTACTATTACACGCGAGTTGCTCGGTTGACACTACCTACTTCCATATCCCGAACTTTCTTACTCCGCCATAGTATGCGAATTGGTGTACCATCAAACCCCAATTGTTTGCGGAATTGTCTTTCTATATAGCGACGATAGTTATCATTGAAGCGTTTTGCTTCATTCACAAATAAGGCAAATGTCGGTGGTTGGCTACTTACCTGTGTACCATAGTAAATTTTACCTTGACGGCCGCCTCTTGTGGTTGGGGGAGAATGCCAGCTAACTGCATCAGTGAGAACTTCATTAACTACGGATGTAGTAACACGGCGTTTGTGAGATTCAGCGGCTTTATCTACTAATTCTAAGATTTTAGTTACTCTTTGTCCTGTTACTGCACTGACAAAAATGGTACTTGCCCATTCTGTAAAGTGTAACCTCGCTTCTAAACTCTTTTCATAGTCATAAATGGTGTAGGAGTCTTTTTCTACTGCATCCCATTTATTGACTACAATTACACAAGCGCGACCTTCATCAATAATGCGACCGGCTAATTTTTGGTCTTGTTCGGTGACTCCATCTAAAGCATCCAAAACCAATAAAACCACGTCAGCACGACGAATGGCTTTAAAAGCGCGGTTAATGCTGAAAAATTCGGTTCCGTATTCGATATGTTTCTTTTTTCTAATCCCGGCCGTATCAATTAAGCGGTAGGTTTGCCCTTCATGCTCAATTACTGTATCAATTGTGTCGCGGGTAGTTCCAGAAATAGGGCTAACTATTGCCCGCTCTTCGCCGACAAAAGAATTTAAAAGACTTGATTTACCAACATTGGGACGACCAATAATCGCAATTTTTATTTCCGTATTTTCTTCTGTTTCTACGACTTCGGGAATGTGTTTAATTAACTCATCTAATAAATCTCCCGTACCGCTACCATGAATGGCGGAAATGGGGTAAGGTTCACCTAGTCCTAATTCCCAAAATTCACTGGCTTGGATGATGCCGTGGTCTGGTGATTCGCATTTGTTGACAGCTAATAACACTGGTACTGGTTGTTGACGCAACCATGAGGCTACTTCTTCATCAGCGGGATTTGGCCCTGTTTGACCATCAACTACAAAAATAGCTGCACAGGCTTCTGCAAGTGCCACCATTGCCTGTTGACGAATCAAAGGCAGAAATTCGGTATCATCGTTAAATACTAAGCCGCCAGTGTCAACTACTACAAATTCTTTATCGCTCCAAAATGCTGGGCGGTAAGTGCGATCGCGTGTTACACCTGGTTCATCATGGACTATCGCTGTTTGATCGCCGGCTAAACGATTTACAAAGGTTGATTTCCCCACGTTGGGGCGGCCGATAATTGCAACAATTGGCAATGCCATAAACTTAAATTCTTTTGTGCTGAGTGTGTAGATGTGCTGAGTTTTATCTCTACGTTCTTCACCCAGCACGGTTTTAGAGAACTATTAATCTTATCATATTTTTTTGATTATAGATCAATATTTTCTGCATCAATCATTAATCTGTCCAACCTAATTCCTGTTTACACTGCCGAAAACTATATTCTACCCATGTTCTTAATCCATAGAGTTTTCCTAACATTTTCTTATTATCTGGGAAATTATTCCCAAGTGTAAATACTTGAAGCATTCATAATTTTTTACTTCTTTAAACAGGTCTAATGTATTTATTAACTATTATTTTCTAATATTCAGATTTTAGACAGTTTCAGTCTAAGTGCGGATTTAGTTTTTCTTTATTTATCTCTTTATTTATGTATTATCTGCTTTCACAAGCCAGGGATCTTATAACTTGAGATAAAATAGAGATTGTTGTTATTTTCTATATTTAGTTAAAGTGTCTGAATCTCTACAAGATAAATACCTAGCATTAATTGATGAAATAGTCGAAACCACTCTGAAAGGGAAAATTAGCTCTGTGGAGCAGGTATATCAAATGTTACTCAAAAGTATTTCTTCCGGTACTGGGGAAATATTTGAGTTAGCTTTGAGCGATCGCTTAAACCCCCTGCAAACCCAAGTAGACAGCGAAAGCGACGAACTCAAAAAAGCCAAAGCTACCCGCAGTTTAAGAGCCATCAAAACCATCCAAACCCAATACAAACGCTGGCAAGAAACTAACAAAGCTACAGAAGTCATAGCCTCAGCAGTCCGAGAAATTACCATCGCCAGTAACGAAGAGCGTTTAGCAGTATTCCTGCGTTATATAGATCCTAATCAAAAACATCCCCTCAATTTATCCCAACTCCAACAACTAGCCAAAGGTTTACAACAATTCGCCGCAGCTAACGCAGATTTAACGCAGATATCTATAGGTATCACCCAGGGAATTACATCTTGGCAACATCTCCAAGAAAACCTCCTCAGTTGGATGTATGAACAAAAAAGTTCTCTCGGTTTTGGTGGAGTACCCGGAGAAAGTGGCCCTTGGGCAAGTTGGGCAAAATTAGTTAAAAGCGAAATCCCCACAGCATTTTTTCAGACTTTAGCTAAAGAAGAATCAATCATTGAATTTATCCAAACACGAGAAAATCTGATTTTAAAAGATTGGGTAGAATTAACAATAGTTTTACAGTTTTTACAACGGGGTTTAATTACTTGGTTTGATCAACAAGCTTACGATATTCAAGCAGGGCCTAAATTATCAATTTCCACATTTTTAACCTTTGCAGTTATTTGGAGTCAATTAGCAAACGGCTTACAAACTCAAGCAGAAACATTTAGTAATTCTGCTTCCCAAATAATGCTACAAATTCTGCGAACCTTTGCCCAACGTCCTTATTTTCCCATGTATGGGGGAATTTTTGCTTCTTTTTCTGGTGGTTATTTAAAAGATGCACTAGATTATTTAGATGCACCTTTAAGTTCTGCGGCAGGAACACAGGAAAAAGCTCGAATTTTAACGTTATTGGGTTATTCTCAACGAGCTTTAGGAAGATATGATCGTTCCATTAATTTCCATCAACAAGCTTTAGAAATTTTGATTCATACTGAAGATAGAGCTTGCGAAATTGCTAATCTCAATCATCTTAGTCGTACCTATGTAAAAGCAGAAGATTATGGTGAGGCAATTAATTATAGTCAAAGGGCATTAATATTAAGTAGACAAGCGGGAGACAAAACTGGAGAAACTAACGCACTGGTAAATTTAGGTTACTCTGAAGTCATGCAAGCACAGCAGTTAGAAACTATGGAAACAGAAGTTTATGAAACTGCAATTAATTATTTAGAACAAGGTTTAAAATTAGCTGAAAAATTAGGTGATATTCAAACTCAATCTTTATGTTTTAGTAGTTTGGGTATTGCTTATCTAGTGACTTCGCAGTATGAGAATGCAATTAAATATTTAGAGTTTGGTTTTAAAACAGCCCAAGTTTCTGGAGATTTATATACTCAAGGTAGAAATTTAGCCTATTTAGCAGAGGCTTATTATCAGTTACAAAATTTTGAAAAGTCTGTTTATACAGGCAGTTTGGGAATGTATTTGTTAGAGCAAATTTCCTCTGAAGAATGGCGACAACCAGCAGGTTTACTAACAATTTTAAGGGGACAAGTTGGAGCAGATAAATTTCAAGTTTTGCTACAACAAAACCGCCCTAAAATGATTTCTATCATCGGCGTAGATGGTTATGATTATATCCCCGAATTATTAGAAAGTTATTAGGAATTTACCCATTACCTATTACTCATTACCTTTTTCAATAATTGAGGAATTTGGGGGAGATGTTCGGCTATGGGAACTCCTGCTGCTTTGAAAGCTGTTAATTTGCTTTTTGTTGAGCCAAAATTAGGATCGCGTTTGACAACAGTTGCGACATTTCCTTTCTGATGCCAATATTTACTTGCTGGTGCGTGTTTACCGGCAATATAAGCAATGACTGGTTTATCTATTGCTTCTGCTATGTATTGTGCGGCAATTTCTTCACCTTCTCCCCCTGGTTGGCCAACTAACACGATCGCTTCTGTGGTTTCATCTTCATCCAGAATTTGTAACCATTGGGGAAAGGAAGAACCAACGATCGCATCACTACCAATGCTGACACTAATTGACTGACCCAAACCAGCTTTGGTTAATTCCCAAGCTACCTCATAGGTAAGGGTACTACTGCGACTGACAATTCCCACAGAACCGGGGGTATAAAATTCACTGGGTTGAGTTCCTAAGAGGATTTTACCAGGCACAATAATTCCGGGACTATTGGGACCGACTACCAAAATTTCATGGGTTTCTGTTTTGCGGAGTAAAGTCACCATGTCTAAGGGTGGTACACCAGCAGAAATAATGATTATTTGTCGGATATTAGAGGCGATCGCTTCTAAAGCTGCATCTAATACTTGATAAGGATGGACACAAATAATTGTTGTATCAATTTGCCCAAATTTTAAAATTACTTCTTCTACTAAATCAAATACTGGCAAATCATATTTATATTTTCCACCAGAACCAGGTGCAACACCAGCTACTAAATTAGTACCATAAGCTTTCATTTGAGCAATATGAGTTGCTGATATGAATTCACCGAAACCCTGAATTAAAACTTTACTGTCTGATTTTAAGTTCATACAAGTTGTTATTTTTTAATTGTCATAGGACATTTATAGACGATCAAGCCCAGATACTAAAAGACCTTTAAAACTCTCACCTATCAGCTGCTCTATCTTTTTACTTTCTGCCTTTTGTCTTCTGCTTTTTATCTTCTAGTTTTGACTTTTCTATTTTTTGTAACTTAGCCAGATCCACTGCTAATTTGACTGCCTCATCTAAATTTTCTACTACTATCGGTTGTTCATTTTCATCTGCTAGTGTCGCTAAATATTTTCTAGCATCATCAAAATCAACACCAGCTAAACGAATAACTAATTTGGGTAATTTGTTAGTTTTTGGTTTACTGCCATTAGATAAATAAGATGTTAGTTCTTGTGGATCTATTTGGATAAAATTGGCAATAACCTCTGACATTTGCGTAACATCAGGAATAGTCCCCAAAAAATTAATCAGAATTACTTTAATAGTGTTGTCCGCAGCCAGAATTTTTAGCCCTTTTTCTAGGCGATCGCAAAAAGTTGTAGGTTTCGTATCCGTTAAAAAAGAATGTCTTAAATTTAATGACATACCAGGTTTACCACCAGCATTAAAAACCGCATCTAAGGTTGTTAACACTGAACCCGTACCATTAGCTAATATTCCTATTTCACCTTGAATTTCTGCCCCATCCCAATCATCGAAAATGCCATTCACTTTGCTATTTTTATGACGACCTATCATTTTCGCCGCCATTTCTGCTATTTCTGGATGTCTATTAATTGCCCTTTCATTGACTCTGACTTTACCATTTAAAACCATCACTTGGCCAGACCCATTCACAGCTAAAGGATTTATTTCCACTAAGTCTAAATCTTTCTGAATAAATAACTCATACATTTTTTCCACTATGTCGCTTACCGACTGCATTAACGCCCCCTGTAAGCCCATTTTTAAGGTCAATCTTCTGGCGTAAAATGATGAAAACTCCTGTTCTACAACCACATACTGCATTTTTTCCCCTGGAGATTCCCAATCAATATTTGCTTCTTTACAACCTAACAAGACTGGACGACATAATGCAGTATCTAAAACTATAGCTAAATAGAATTCCTTCTGAGCGTCATATTTGGACTCTGCCAGTAAAACTTCGGGAAATTCCCCCAAAATGGGCAAATTAAAGATATTCTGAGCAGTGGCGATCGCATCAATGGTAGTCTCTACAATTCTCACTCCTCCAGCTTTTACCCTGTCATCTGCGTGTACCTGTGATTTGAGGACAAGGGGATAATTTATGTTTAAGCGTTTTAAGTCCGTAGGATGGTCAATTCTTTGAGATGGTAAAACAGGAATTCCCATCTGATCAAACCATTCTTTAACTTGGTACTCCAATAAATCCATTGATACACACCTTGTATTAATAATTTAAAATTTTAAGTGTTTTAGTGCTGATTTGCTGACTACACAGCCATTAGATTACATAATTACGCTTTAGTTGGCTAGAAAATTAATGTAGTACGAATCAATTTTTTCTAATCAGGTAATGGTGGTAAATTTACCAGTGCATTAACTACTACTCCGCTGTGATTAAGTAGTAAGTTACAAAAAATACTCCTAGATACTTGTATATTTTCCATCAGATAATTTATACTCATATTGAGATTGCCTATTTTATTATCTAGTAGTATAAAAAAGCAAAAGCTTAAAATTATCATTGATTCCCTGTGTTC
Organism: Okeanomitos corallinicola TIOX110; assembly: GCF_038050375.1. Taxonomy (NCBI): domain Bacteria; kingdom Bacillati; phylum Cyanobacteriota; class Cyanophyceae; order Nostocales; family Aphanizomenonaceae; genus Okeanomitos; species Okeanomitos corallinicola. The sequence goes on from NZ_CP150886.1 coordinate 1,026,543, forward strand.
CAATGATACAAGAACTTGCTGTGTCAGCATTCAGCTAATGCCTAACAGCTTTTAGTAGTCAGCTTTTTAAAGGTTATGTCAAAACTTACAAAGAAGGCAGGAGTGCGGAGGCAAGTGGTAGGGGTAACGAGTATCAATTAAAACTTTAATTTTAGTCTAAAGCCAGGTAAAAAGCAATAATTATACTGAGACTGCTGGCAGTGAAGTATAAAACGGCCTTGTTTCAATACCACTTTTTTAAAGGTGGATTTCTCCTGCCTTCTGCCTTCTGCCCTCTGCCTTCTGCCTTCTGACTCCTAAATTCTTACCTTGCTTTCAAAAGTTATTCTTTAAAATATAAAGTAGGAATTGATAAATTTATGTATCCTTATGTAACAAAAGTAAAGACTTTATTTGATCTGCTCCAAAATAATAAAAACTATATAGAACACTAGGTGTAAGCATTATGAAAGTAGCATTCCAACAAGAAGATATACAACTACTATCCAGTATTTTACAAGAAGAATTAATACTGGAGATGCCATCTGTTCCAGTTCTGGAGGTCAAATGTGCTGTCACAAAAGACCAACTGATGATTCTCACTCAACACCCTCCTGGTGTATCAGTTGATACGGATAAAATTTTTACAGTCCTGGAAGAATCTCTCCAGTGGCAATCTCAATATCATGATGAAAAAATCCAACTTTATGTCAGGGTTTCAGGAGAAAAACTACCCTACTCTAAAAAATTAATTACAGTTCAAGCGAAGGAAGCACCGGAAGTTCCAGAAATTCAACTACCAGAATTCAACAACGATTTAGATCACAACGGTTCAAATGACAACGGTTCAGATGACAACGGCAGCAATAAGCAAGTAATTTTTCCACCACTGGAAATACCTGAAATTTCACCTCCTGTTACAGAGGATATTATTGCCAATAATCCCTTTAGTTCTCTTATAGATGATGAAACATCTAATCCTGATTTTGCTTCTTTAACTGACGAAAATATCTCAGATAATCATCACAGTTCTGATAATTCCTTTAATTCCGACACCATCCTTAGTTTTAATCGTTCCTTTGAATCAGATGTCACATTTAGCTCTGATATTTCATTATCGAATGATGATGATCTAGAAAACGAATCAGCTAATTCCTTTGAATCAGATGTTTCCTTTGGCTCTGATATTTCATTATCGAATGATGATGATCTAGAAAACGAGTCAGCTAATTCCTTTGAATCAGATGTTTCCTTTGGCTCTGATATTTCATTATCGAATGATGATGATCTAGAAACAGAGCATGAGGAAATATATGATCCTTTTGAGGATGAAGAACATTTATCAAGCACTAAAAAACCCTTCTCACCACCACCGATACCCATCATCGTCGGTGCAGTATTGGGAATAGCAGTGATTTTTGGTGGAGGTACTTTTTTCATGACTCGCGCCTGTATAGTTGGTCAATGTCAAGAATTACAAACGGCCGCACAATTCAAAACTGAATCTCAACAAGTGTTAAGTAAAGCCACTTCCGAGAAAGAATTAATACCATTACAACAACAACTAAATCAAGTAATTGATGGCTTAAAAACAATTCCTCAATTTTCTCCTCGTTATCAAGAAGCCCAGGAATTGACTAACAATTTTTCTCAACAGTTAACAAAAATCAATTCAGTAATTCAGGCTTTACAAGCAGGATCTCAAGCGGAACAGAGTAGCCAAAAACCAGCCACTAGCTTAGATGAACTCCGCAGCAGACAAGCCTTATGGCGAAAAGCTATTACACCCCTAGAGTCTGTAAAATCTAGCTCCGAACTGAGTCAGATAGTAAAGACAAAACTGCCTAGCTATAAAAACAACTTACAGACCATTAATAAGCAACTACTAACAGAAGAAGCTTGGCAGAAAAAATTAGCCACAGCCAAAACCGTAGCCGATGCAGCCATCAAACGCCAAGCTGCTGCTAGATCAGCTAACGACTGGCAAAGGGTAGAATTTGGGTGGAAAGGAGCCGTCAACACTTTAAAAAGCATCCCCAACACTAGCACAGCATACACAGAAGCCCAAACCCTGTTAATAGATTATCAACAGAAACTGACCTTAGCTCGTAATACTGCGGGAAGAGAAACAAGGGCAGTCCAGAATTATCAACAAGCCACTAGCTTTGCTAATCAGGCTAAAACCTATGAGAATAAAAATCAATGGCAATCAGCAGTATTATCTTGGGAGCAAGCTGTAAAGACGGCTCAACAAGTTTCTCAAGACAGTTTACAATACAGTCAAGCGCAAGCACTCATAGAACCATATTCAATTGCTCTGGCACAGGCAAAAGAAAAATTCCAACTCTATGGAAATTTAGACCAAACTCGCGCTGATTTGAACAGTACCTGTGTAAATGGAATACGTTTTTGTAACTTCACCATTGAAAATGGCCGGATTATCGTCCGGTTGACTGCGGATTATGACCAAAGATTATTAAGTGGTAGTCCTGAATTACAAAATCATTTCAGTACCTTACAACAGGCTTTAGGGGTAATTAGCGAGAATTCTAATCTACCTGTATTTCTCTACAATTCTCAAGGACAGGAAAGGTACATGAAGAATCCGCAATAATTTGTAATTACTAATTCCCTATATTCCTAAATGATTTTGTAGTGCTTGACGCATTTTAGCAACAGGGACTTCTTCCCTTTGCAACCAAATTTTTAATGCTGCTGCACCTTGTTGAACTAGCATTTCTAAACCATCAATAATCACGGCACCTTGTTGTGCTGCTAGGTGTAAAAATTTTGTAGGTTTGGGGATGTAAATTAAATCATAGGCGATCGCACCCGCTGGTAATTTCTCCATTTCCTCAGCACTTAAAGGAGATTGATCTACATGAGGATACATTCCCACAGGAGTAGAATTTACTAACAAGTCAGCTTGAGAAATTAAGTTTGGTAATTCTTCCCAATTATGAACTTGAAACTTATCTATAAAGGGTGAATTTTCCCAACTTTGACGAAAATCTTTTAACTTATATATATTTCTTCCTACTACATGAATCTCTGAAAAACCTAGCTGAATACAACCTGCAACAACCGCTCTAGCAGCACCACCATTTCCTAAAATAACTGCTTTTTTTTGACTCCAATTTTGTTGATAAGTAGTTTGTAAAGGAGCAATAAAACCTTCTACATCGGTATTTGTTCCCACCCATTTGTCACCCTGACGAGTCACAGTATTAACTGCACCGATAGCTTCAGCAACGGGAGAAATTTCTGATAATAAAGGGATGATAGTTTGTTTGTGGGGAATAGTCACACTAAAACCAACCACACCCATAGCAGCAAAACCTGCGATCGCAATTTCTAAATTTTCTGGTGCAATAGGAAAAGGTAAATAAACATAATCTAATCCCAAATTACTCAACGCTGCATTGTGCATCAAAGGTGAAAGGGAATGTTCTATGGGATGGCCAATAACTCCCAGTAATTGAGATTTTCCAGTAATTTGCTGACAAAAATTATGATCTTGGTTATTCATCATCACAGAGATTGCAAAAATTAGTTATAAGTACCCAAGCAAAATTAATTTAACATATTGAGTGAAAACAAAAACGTCTGTATTCCTTAGCTGTTCCCTGTTAAGAGTTCCCTGTTCCCTCTCCCAAATATAAAATTTATTTTGCACGACTACTTATAGCAGGTGACTGGTGACTGGGTTAAAAGTCTGTTTGTATCTGAGTCTTATGATCAGTTAATGTCCTAACCGCCCTGTCTATTGCTATAACTAAAATTATACTTAATTAAAGTCAAAATCATGGGGATTTTAGCTATTGGAGATATACAAGGTTGTGCTACTGCTGACGTTCCGGTGGTGAAAAAACCCTTGCTTCCTACTCCAAAACATTAAAATTAATAGATATTCCTGCATCCCATTGGGACTTTTTAGAAAATACTTGTTTAGACTTTTGGGAAACAGATACTCATTTTTTTGTTCATGCTAATGTTTACCCCCATAAACCATTAAATCAACAACCAGAATATATGTTATTTTGGGGAGGTTTTGAAGACGCAACTCCTCATGATTCTGGTAAAAAAATGGTTTGTGGTCATACATCACAAACGAGTGGTTTTCCTAATGATTTAGGTTCTGCTATTTGTATAGATACTTGGGTAGATGGATTAGGTTGGTTAACTTGTTTAGATGTCACTAATGGAGAAATTTGGCAAGCTAACCAAAAAGGTAAAAAACGCCAAGGTTATTTATCATCAACTGAGTTTTTAATTAAATAAAATAGCCCAGTTGTATTAAACAACCAGGCATAATAGGAAACATTAAACTACTACCACCAAATCATCATTAATTTTAACCAAGATTGATTTTTACAACCTTATTCTTTTCTTCCACCAACTTAGGCAAAGTCAGATGTAAAATACCATCTTTGTAGTCAGCCGTAACTTTAGTATTTTGAACGGCTACAGGTAAAGGAATTACCCGTTGAAACCGACCATAATAAAATTCACTTCTGGTTTTTGTTTTATCTTCTGCATCATGTTGGAATTTACGTTCTCCACTGATAGAAACAGAATCTTCTGTAACTTGAATATCTAAATCTTTAGCTTCCATGCCAGGAATTTCTAATCTGAGGATTACCGCATCATCAGTTTCTGTCATTTCCGCAGCAGGAATTCTGGCAACATTAGTTAAATCTTTTAAAGTAGCTGGTACAAAATCTTCAAATAGACGATTAACACTACGTTCTAGAGTGTCAATTTCTTTCCAGGGGTTGTAACGAATGAGTGTCATATACTTGTACCTCTATATTGTTAGGTGTTCGTTGCTTGAGTTGTTTATTTAACTCTTTGATTATTATCTTAGGAATGTTTGAAAATAATGTAAATTCGGTTTTTATCACTTATGAAATGATAATTACCGTACCAATATTTTTGTAGATAAATGTTTTCGGTTTCCACGAATATTTATAGTTCGGTTAACCCTAAAACTAAAAATTAACAACTGAAAATTAAACCAGATCCCTATCCAATTAATAACTAGACTGCTATTCTAAAAGTATTAACAATACTTAACATTAATCCTGATATGCAAACAGTCATAGCACCCTCCACAACTCCCATTCCCGGACAATACTGGCAATGGAGAGGACATAATATTTACTACGTAAAAGCAGGAGATCCACACCCCCAGCGTCCATCTTTACTTTTAGTACATGGTTTTGGTGCTTCCACTGACCACTGGCGAAAAAATATCACTGAACTTTGCCAAGATTTTCAAGTATTCGCTATTGACCTTTTAGGCTTTGGCAGATCAGAAAAAGCTAAATTAGAGTACAGTGGGCAATTATGGCGGGAACAACTGCGAGATTTTATTAGTGAAGTTATTGGTGAAAAAACAGTAGTAGCGGGTAATTCCCTTGGTGGTTATGCTTGTTTGTGTGTGGGTGCAGAATATCCTGATCTTGTTGCTGGGGTAGTATTACTTAATAGTGCGGGGCCTTTTTCTGAAGTAGAAACTGTAAAAACCCAAATTCAACCAACCCAAAATCCTGTACAAAAACTGATTGGTAAAACCTTTAAATGGACTTTTAAACAACGTTTATTTCAGGCTGTATTATTTCAATATCTGCGTCAACGTTGGGTAATTCGTCGTACTTTGGAAAAGGTTTATTTAGATAAAACTGCAATTACCGATCAATTAGTTACAGAAATTCAACGTCCAGCTTTTGATCAAGGTGCTTTAGATGTGTTTGTTTCTGTTTTTAGCACTCCTCAAGGGGAAAAGGTGGATGTTTTACTCCAAAAATTAACCTGTCCTTTATTGTTGTTATGGGGTGAAGGTGATCCTTGGATGAAAGCACGGGAACGTTCGCAAAAATTCCATCAATATTATCCCCAATTAACAGAACATTTTATCAATGCTGGTCATTGTCCCCATGATGAAGCACCAGATCAAATAAACTCTCTGTTCCGAGATTGGGTTTTATCAATTAATTAGTTGTAGGGTGCGTTAGCTGTAGGGTGCGTTAGCGATAGCGTAACGCACCATTATCAAAATATCATTATCAAAATTTTAGTGCGTTACAAACTTCGTTCTAACAAACCCGACGAATATGTAAATTGTAAATATTCTATTTAACTACATAGGATTTGATTTTTTCTTCTAGTTGACTATTAATAATTTCTTTACCTATTTCTGGTTTTTCTAAATTCACTCTCACAAAGTTTGTACTATCTGTCCCTGTGAATTTTTTATCTTGGTTGGAGTCTTTGATAATTTTAATTAAAATGGCATTTTCACTGGGGATAATTTCCCAATTTATCAGTTGAGTGTTATTAGGTGTTACCTGTTGTAGATTTTTACCAGATAAATCAGAAGTATAACCGATGATGCCATCTTGGTTATTCAGTTTATTATCGTTATTGGTATCTTGATCAATAATTTGATATGACCAAAATTTTGTAGCTGGTTGATCTTTTGGTTTTATTTCTAATAATTTATATGCTTTAATAATTGCTTTTTTATCTAATAAAAGATGGGATTCACCACTTTTTTGATTATAAAAAATCATGTTATAGGTTTTATTTTCTCTTTCATAGGAACGAGAGAGATTTAAGTCAATATTTGTATCTTGTTCTTGATCAGGTAAATTTACAGGAATCATGATATGGTCTGATGATTGCTGAATTATTAAATCACCATAGGTAATATTGTCGGGATTGTTAAATATATTGATATTATTTACTGGTTTTTGCTGAGGATTTTCAGCTTTGTTCGCTTCACAAGACACAGCAAGAATAGATAAAGTAATTGCTGTCAGAGTTTTTTGGATATTGGAGATTTTCATTCAGTTTAAAATTAAGTCTTTCCCTAAATATCTAAACATCTAAAAACCTGATCAGGGTTGACCAGGTTTTAGCGAATTAGAATTTCCAAATTGTTTAGATTAAGTAAGTGATTGAAAGTCAATAACTAGGGTGGACATTAAAACTACAAGTTCAGCATTTTTACGTTTTTCCGTTTTAGGATTTGGCGCGACTATTAAGTCGGAATGCCACTTTTTGATATTAGATGCTAAATCTTGCTTGGGCTTCTGACAGGGGACACTTTGGTCATTGCCCGGTTGGTTGTTTTTGTTCTGTGTCCTTACATATTTAATCTAACATCTCCTAATGCAAATGCAATTACTTATTTACTAAACTTGATGTTTTGTTGCAATTAGCAATATTGGTAATGGGTAATTGAATTATTTATCACCCACTCACCCACTCACCAAATTACCACTCCCACATAATTCCTGTATTGTCGAAATGATCGGTAACGATGCGGCCGATATTGTCTATTTGGCTGATATCTTCGGGAGAAAGTTTGATTTCTCCGGCTTTGGCGTTGTCTTGTGCTTGTTGGGGATATCTTGCACCGGCGATCGCATTTGTTTGAGGTTGGGCAATTAACCAAGCTAATGCTAACTGTGCTAAACTACAGTTATACTTTTTAGCTATGGGTCTAAGTTTATCTAAAGCTTGTTGAGCGCGTTCAAAATTTTCGCCTTGAAATAATCTGTTTTTAGCTCGGTTATCTTCTGGGGGAGATTGATGTCCTGCTGCAAATTTGCCAGTTAATAAACCTTGGGATAGAGGTGAATAAGCCAAAATAGAGATATTGTTTTCCACACAATAGGGCATGGTATCTGTTTCTACATTGCGCCAAAATAGGGAGTAAGCTGGTTGTAAACTATCAATGCGTCCATATTGGGCAGCTTCTGCTAGTTGTTCACGAGAGAAGTTAGAAACACCGATAGCGTGAATTTTACCTTGTTCTTTGAGGTGGTTTAAGGCGCTCATGGTTTCTTCGATAGGGACAATTTCACTGTTAAAAGCACCAGATGGCCAATGAATTTGGTAAAGGTCTATATAGTCAGTGTTAAGATTTTTGAGGGAACGTTCACAAGCTTCTATGACTTGTTGATATTTGAGATGACGGACAAAAACTTTAGTTGCATATTCCACGCGATCGCGCACATCTGACAAAGCTTGAGCTACAATCTGTTCAGAATGTCCATCACCATAAACCTCTGCGGTATCTATAGTTGTAATTCCGTTCTCGTAAGCAGCACGAATGGTTTTAATTGAGTCTGCATCTTCAATTCCCACCCACATTCTTTTTCCTGCTTGCCAAGTTCCCATTAAAATAGGGGTAATTTTGACGGTAGATGTACCTAATGTGCGTTTTTCCATAATTTTTTCTCTGTTTTCTCTAAATTTTTTATTTTTTGCACCTGTTACAGTGATGAGGAAACCCAATCAACTTTTAACCTGATTACCTGTGATTTGTCATCTATCATCTGTATCAAAACCACATTAAAGTTAAATTAAATGCTCATGGAAATGACTACTACTGTTCATGCTCTCAAAGAATGGGCTATAGCTGTAAATGCTTTGGAAAGCGGCCAAGCAATTATGTTACTGCGTAAAGGCGGTATCAATGAACAGGGGGGAAGTTTTAGGGTTGCCCATGAACAGGTTTTACTTTACCCTACTTATGAGCATCAACAGTCTTTTATGCTCAAGGATGAATATTCTAACCTGGTTTTTCCAGTTACATCAGGATGGCATCCAGAAACAATTTCTATCAGTAGTTGGGCAGAAATTACAGATATTTTACCAGTTGCAGATAAGTCTGTTGTGAATGAATTATTGCCTTTTCATATTTGGAATGAGCATTTTATTAGCGATCGCCTAAAATGGAAAGCTAGTAAACCTTTATTTGTGCTGTTATTACGAACTTATAAACTACCTCAAGTACAGCATATTCCTTATTCACCTAAATATGGTGGTTGTAAATCTTGGATTGATTTATATGAACAGGTAGAATTAGAAGGTTCAGAACCTGTTTTATCTGATCATGTTTATGATCAATTAGTTAAGGATATTTATGGAATTATTGGCGATCGCTTATATGCTGTATCTTATTAAAGATAGTCAATGATGAAAACTTTTCTAGGGACGTTAAACGCAACGCCTCTACAGTGTCTATACAGCAGATTGCAGATCAATAAGGTACATAATCAAAATTGAAACCTAGACACCAAGCTAGTTTCACTCCTGACTCCTGACTCCTGAATTCTGCTGTATCAATTAATGACAATTGTCAACGCCAGATTTGTTTAGTTTTCTTCCTCCTCAGTCATGCCAGGATTAATTAGTGTAATATCGTATTCACTCGCATCAGTTTGTTCTGAAGGTCGAGTATTTTTTAACAGATAATAAATAGCACGTACATTGGGACCAAAGGTGATTTCGTCTTCGTTTTTTAAGTCATGGTCAAGAGCCTTACGTCCATTAATCATCAGACCATTGGAACTGGGTTTACCTTTGGGATCACCATCAAGAATTCGGTAATAGAAGCCTGAGTTATTACCTTTGCGTGGTAATCTGACTAATGTGGCATGGTGACGGGAAACAAATTGTGAAAACAAGCGGATATCACATTTTTTATCCCTACCGATAGAATAGATGGGACATTCAAGAGGGCATTCTTTTCTCCCTTGATCGTCTTCAATAATCAGGAGATGGCTTTCATTCGGTTCAGCTGGCATTGAAAGATGGTTACTAAAATTTGTGGAACTTTGATTTTGATGTAAAAGAATTTGTTTGGTATTTTTGTTGACCATTCTTCACAAAATTTTTTGACATTCAATTTAATAAGCTAGGAAATTACATATTATTAAACTGTGATTAAGTTTGGTAAGAGTATATTTGTTAGCATCATTACTATTTCTGAGTCTTGATGCTGTTTAATCAAATATCTCTCACCATCAAATCTATAAGATTCACGTAATTAACTTCCCAGTGATAATTTTACAACCGATGAGTAAAACTTCGCAATAAAACTGAGTTTGTCACCACACTAACTGAGCTAAAAGCCATGAGAGCAGCGGCACTGGATGGACTGAGAACAAAGTGAAAATGAGGTAATAAAACTCCTGCGGCTAAGGGAATACCAATTGTATTGTAGGCAAAAGCCCAGAATAAATTTTGACGTATTTTCCTAAATGTTACACGACTAAGTTGAATTGATTGCACAACATCACTGAGACAATCACGCATTAATATTATTTCGGCGGTTTCCATGGCTACATCTGTGCCAGAATGTAAGGCTATGCCCACATCGGCTTGGGATAAGGCGGGAGCGTCATTAATCCCGTCTCCTACCATGGCGACGATGGATTGAGGAGTGATTGTAGTTTCTCCATTTTGCAGAGATTGGATGGCACTGGCTTTTTTGGCTGGAGGGATACCTGACATGATATCGTTGCTATCTAGTCCTAATTGTTGAGCAATCGCATTGACGGCTTCTAATCTATCGCCACTCAATAATATGACTCGTAAACCCATCTGATGTAATTTATCCACGGTTGCTTTAGCATCAGACCTCAAGGTATCAGTCACGGCTATTAAACCAGCTAAGGTATCACCAATGGCAACATTAATCACTGTTTTACCTGTCGCGGCTAATGTTTCTGCCTGTGCTTGGGCTGTTTCACTGATTGTAATTCCTTGCCAGTTCAACCATTCCCTGTTTCCTAAAAGTACGGTTTTTCCTTCTACTACCGCAGATACTCCCATACCTGGTTCTGTGTGAAATTCTTCTGCATGGGGAATGGATAAATTTTGCTGTTTTGCTGCTTGGTTGATGGCTTTGGCTAGGGGGTGATAAGTACCGCTTTCTACTGCTGCTGCTAGTTCTAGCAGTGATGATGCTGTTAAATCTGTAAATGTCTTGCAGTCTGTAACTTGAGGTTTACCTGTGGTGAGAGTGCCTGTTTTATCAAAGACTACAGTATTTAATTTGTGGACTTTTTCTAACACATCTCCACCTTTAATTAATAAACCTTGTTCTGCACCTATACCAGTACCGACAAGAATGGCTGTGGGTGTAGCTAGTCCTAATGCACAGGGACAGGCAACCACCATGACGGCGATCGCTAATTTTAAACTAATTAATAGTCCAGAGTTGTTGATATTGGCTACTTGTTGATGTGTTCCATGACTGATCATTTCCATTCCACCAGCAATATTTATATCTGGCCAAATGTGAGTTCCCAAAAAGTACCAAAATACAAAGGTTAGTAAGGAAGCAGTTAACACCCCATAAGTAAAATAACCAGCGACTGTATCCGCTAATTTCTGAACTGGTGCTTTACGGGTTTGGGCAGTTTCTACTAAAGCGACAATCTGGGCTAATGTGGTATCATCACCGGTTCTAGTGGCTTGAATGGCGATCGCCCCTGACTGATTAATTGTTCCCGCTGCAACAGCATCTCCGGTTTGCTTAACTATTGGTACAGATTCCCCAGTTAACATAGATTCATCTACGGTAGTTTGTCCAAACCGTACTTCACCATCAACGGGTATTTTATCTCCTGGTAAAACTTGCAACCATTCACCAACCCGCACCTGTTCTGCTGGCATCTCAATAATATTTGCCCCAGCGATCAACTTCTCTGTCTCTGGGTTAACAATTAATCTCGCTGTTTGGGGTTGGAGTGCTAATAATTCCCGAAATGCCAATGCAGCTTTACCTCTAGCCTGTTTTTCTAAGGTTCTTCCCAAGAGGATAAACCCCAGCATCATCACTGGTTCATCAAAAAAGCATTCCCAACCCATTTGGGGAAACAACAACGCCACCAAACTAGCGGTATAAGCCGTCAGCGTTCCCAAACTGACTAAGGTATTCATATTTGGCGCACCCCGTCGCCAACCTAACCAACCATCGTTAATAATGGGACGGCCGGGAATAAGTAATGCTAATGTGGCTAGTCCACAGTGAAACCAGATGTTATTCAAGATGGGGATAGTATTCCCAAAATGCCCAATTCCTGAAAATAGCAATAAGACAAAAGCAATGAGCAACTGTCTAAAAGCTGCTTGCATTTCCTGACGTTGTTTCGTTTCTGGATCTAATTTATTTTTATTTGCTTGACTGTGAGCGGTGCGGGGTTGTGTCGGAAAACCCGTAGCTGTTAATGCTTGTGCCAGTGCATCTGCATCTACAGTACCAACTTTTGTTTCCACAACGGCTACTTCTGTGGCTAGGTTAACGCAGACATTTTTAACTTCTGGATGTTGATTTAGCTGTCTTTCTACGGCTTTCACGCATCCAGCGCATTTCATACCCCCTACATCTAGGATAATTTTCTCTGTAATTGGGGCATTTTCTGGGGTAAGTTGAGTTTCTGGAACAAGTTGCATGAGAGGTTGTTAAATTCGCTACGAAAATTCAATGCCTAACAAAAGACGTTTCTATTTTCAGTCTAGAATCAAAACCAATTTTGTAAACAGTAGCTTTACAGCTTCTACCGCTACTCTGATTCTCACCAATGCACTGGTTTACCAGTTTATTTCTCTTGATCAAGCCACTCGCCTAATTGCTGGCTTATTAAGTAGTCGTGCAAAATAAATTTCATATTTAGGGAAGGTGACAGGTGACAGGTGACAGACAAGAGATACAGAGATTTCTATTGTTTTCCCAAATGTGCAATTAATTTTGCCCAGGTACTTAATAGCTTGATGACATAGTTATTTTTCATCATCTATAAATCGTAATTTTGAACTTTGAATATAACCCTCATCAATCTCAAAAGCTAACCAATTTCTCCCTAAATTTTCCGCCACTCTTCCCGTCATATTTGAACCTCCAAAAGGATCTAAAACAATATCACCCGGTTCTGTACAAAGATTAATCACAAACTCTGGTAAAGCTGATGGAAATCTGGCAGGATGTGGTTTTAAACCTTCTGCTTTACAACGTTTTTGATAACCATCGTTAGAAGTTGTATTAGCAGCAGCAATCACATTAACAAGCTGACCTAAATCTTCTAATTCTGCATCAAATCTTCCATCAATCATATTCGGAGGAATTGCCCCACCCCTATCATTACCAAAGGTTTGAGAAATATCATGTCCCGATGGTCTAACTTTTGGCTGATAGCCATTTTTGAGTAGGTTTTTCATTGACTTACTATAAGGTTTTAACACCCTTCTATTATTAGCTTTAGGGTGCGGTTCTTTAGATAACCACCAAACAGTATTTACTGCATCTTTCACCCTTTCTCTACGAATTGTTACCCATTCCAGTAGGAAGTTTGGCGGGATTATACCAATATAATTCCTGGGCTAAATAAAATCCTAATCCACCTTTTTCTATTGATTTACATAAAGAAATAACTAATTCAAAATGATAAAGAGAACGAACAGGTTTTCCTTTAATCCAACTTCCACCAATATCAATTACTAAAGATCCTGTCGGTTTGAGAATTCGTTTAAATTGAACTGCAAAATCATAAAACCATTCAATATATTCATCAGCATTTACATTACCATATTCCTTTTTTCTCAACAGTGCAAAAGGTGGAGAAGTACAAATCAAATCAATACTTGCATCAGGAATAATTTTCAGTAATTCTCGACTATCACCTAAATAAGCATCACCTAATTTTGTTGAATAATAAGGATTAATATTTAACTGCATATTAATTTTTTTTCATTAGTAATTACTCTTTCCTGTGGCCTGCACCCTGTAATTTTAATTACCTTTAAGTATTAATTCCCAAATTCCCAGATTTGACACCCACATAAAAGCAATGTTTCTGTAAAATTAGGTAAAGTAATATTTCTACCTAATCTACCAAAGATCATAATTAACTCATGCAACTGCAACTTAGAGGATCAAAATCTACCCTGGCTTCCCTATTGTTAATTGCCCCTTTTTTCCTTTGGGGTACAGCAATGGTAGCAATGAAAGGTGTCATACCTCATACCACACCATTATTTATGGCAGGAGTACGTTTAATACCTGCGGGGGTATTAATTCTCATTGCAGCTGCTATTATGGGCAGACCTCAACCCCAAGGATGGTTAGCATGGACATGGATCATGATCTTTGCCCTTGTTGATGGTACGCTATTTCAAGGTTTTTTGGCAGAGGGGTTAGTAAGAACTGATGCGGGGTTAGGTTCAGTGATGATTGACTCCCAACCTTTAGCCGTAGCCTTACTGTCCTTGTGGTTATTTAAAGAACATATTGGTATCTGGGGATGGTTAGGGTTAGGATTGGGAGTAGCTGGTATTAGTCTGATTGGTTTACCGGAAGAGTGGATTTTTAATCTCCTTGATTCTGGTGTAAAAATTACAACTGATAATTGGCAAGAGTTATTTAACAGCGGTGAATGGTTAATGTTATTAGCCGCATTATCAATGGCTGTAGGCACTGTCATGATCCGCTATGTATGTAGATACGCTGATCCGGTAACAGCTACAGGGTGGCATATAATTTTAGGTGGTTTACCATTGTGGGGAATTTCTGCGGTTGTGGAAGGGCAACAGTGGCAAAATTTAGTATTATCTGATTGGTTTGCTTTAAGTTATGCAACCATATTCGGGAGTGCGATCGCTTATGGGTTATTTTTCTATTTTGCATCTAGTGGTAGTTTAACAAGTTTAAGTTCTCTCACTTTTCTCACACCTATTTTTGCATTGCTTTTTGGACATCTTTTACTTTCGGAAGTGCTGACCCCTATTCAATGGGTAGGAGTTTTTCTAACTTTAATTAGTATTTATTTAATTAACCAACGAGATAACTTAGGCAGTCAAAAAACTACTCAGCAGTCACCAATTTTAGAAACATCTGCTACAAATCAAAGGAAGTCTGTTACTTTAGCGGTAAGAGATTCTGAACCAAAAGTCTAACCAAAAGTCTAGATATCACAAATCATTGGGAGAATGAGAAGATGAGAAGAACAAGGAAGACCCGGTACAATAAACCATTATCAATTACCCGTCACCTATTATTACCTAGTTCTCGTTTTCTCCTTACATTTACTTGTTGTTTAGGTTTGGGTTTATCTGCAAATCATGTTATCGCAGCTATACCTAAACCAACACCGATCACAGAAACTATCCTCAGTCCAGGGATGAAAGGTGCGGAGGTACAGGTATTACAAATACAATTAAAGGCTTTAGGATACTATCAAGGCTTGATAGATGGAGATTATGGAGAGAATACTCAAAACGCAGTAGCTAAATTTCAGCAAGCAAAGGCTTTAGAAAGAGAAGATGGAATTGCGGATATGACAACTCAGTCTTTTATTACTGAACATATATCAGGTAAAACTGAGGTAAAAACTTATCCAATTCCCACCCCCAAAACTACTATTAATATTAATACTGATAGTCAACCTCAAACTGAAAAGAAGCAAATAAATTTTATCTGGTGGTCATTATTAGGTTTGGGAATTTTGGCAACTACTGGTGGTACTATTTTCTTGGTCAAAAAATTTAATAAAGTTGCAAATTCATCTACCATAGTTACTCCAAAATTACTAAGTCCATCTCCTGACAATCAAGAGAGATTATTGTTAGCATCAGCAAATATAAATTCACAGCCAACAACAGATTTATTGCAATTACAAACAAAACCCCTAGTTTCTCAACTCAATGTCTGTGAAGAATTGATGCAAGAATTACAAAGTAATAACTCCAAAAAACGGCGTAAAGCTATTTGGAAATTAGGACAGGATGGTGATTCAAGGGCTATTAAACCACTGGTAGATTTAATGGTTGATGCTGATTCTGAACAACAAGGTTTAATTTTATCAACCTTAGCAGAAATTGGTACTCGCACTATTAACCCGATGAACCGGGCTTTAGCAATATCTATTAGAGATGACAATCCTCAAGTTAGAAAAAATGCTATTCGTGATTTAGTGCGGATGTATGACGTAATGGGAAAAATGAGTAAAATTGTGCTTTATGCCATGGAAGATCCCGATCCAGAGGTACAGGAAACTGCTAAGTATGCCTTGAATCAAATAAACCGTGTCCGTACTATTCCAGAACAACAAATTTTAACAGATATGAGTACGGAAGAAAGTTGAATCAGGAATCAGGAGGGAAGTTAAAGATTTTTCAATTTCCCTAATATTCAATTTCTCAAATTTTTACAAATAATTTGTGTGCGGTTTTTTAAGGTAAAAACCGATCTAAAGCAGCTTTAAGTTCTGCAATTTCCGTGTCAATATTGCCATTTTCCGAAGCCCTGGCAATACATTCTGTTAAATGTTCATCTAACACTATTCGCGCTACCTTATCTAATGCACCTCTGACAGCCGCAATCTGCAATAAAACATCAGGACAGGGGCTGTTTTGTTGTACCATTGTTTTTACCCCACGAATGTGTCCCTCAATTCTTGATAGTCGGTTCACGATTTTCCGTAAGGATTCTTGACTGTGAACATGAGGATGGACTGATTTATCTGCACCCGGTTGATCTGCTGTATGTTCGTGATGATGATGGTGTGTATGTTCTGCTTCCTGGGATGAAGTCAAGGATGTTTCAGCTATCTGGTGTGATCCTGTCATTGGTGATTTAGATTTGGTTATTAATCAGATCCTAACCTAGTACCGCTGCGCGGAATTCAAAAATAAAAACTAATAGATCGTCAGCTGTTCAGAGATTGGGAACGGTTTGTTTATTTATGTCATGCTTTACTAGAGGGATTTGATATTAAAGGTTTTCGGTAGGTGAAAAAACCGAACTGGGTAAGGGGAAATTTCCATAATAGCCTGGTGAATCTATGTTCTATTAACGTGATTACATAACTTGCTCTGTATCCTGAATTAGATAGGGAAGTACGGTAAAAAATTCAATATGCAGGGATTGTTATCCAAGCTATAAGCACAATTGTAACTAAATTTGTGACTAAATAGCAAAGATTAGACTTCAAAATTAGGTTGTAATTGGTTGTAATTATGCTTTTTTTCAAATTAATTCGGTCTATACGTCAACTCAGTACCCAAGTTTTAGCAATTTTTCTGGGTGTGATGTTAACTGCTTCTAGTGTATTAGTGTTACCTTCCCAAGCAGAACCAGCACCGGAAACAATAGTTTCTCAAGTTTCTCAAAAACCTGCTGCTGCAACTGCTGCTATTGGTAAACACAGTTTTGTTGCAGATGCGGTGAATCGGGTGGGAAATTCTGTAGTCAGAATTGATACGGAAAAAACTGTTACTCGTCCTGTTGATCCGTTTATGGATGATCCCTTTTTTCGGCGATTTTTTGGTGAGGGTTTCCCCCAACAGTCACCGACTGAACAGTTACGGGGTTTAGGTTCTGGTTTTATTTTGGATAAAAGTGGAATTATCTTAACTAATGCTCACGTAGTTGATCAGGCTGATAGAGTAAGTGTAAGGTTAAAAGATGGCCGCACCTATAAAGGTCAGGTACGGGGTATTGATGAAGTTACGGATTTGGCGGTAGTTAAGATTAATGCTGGGAATGATTTACCGGTTGCACCTTTGGGTTCTTCTGATGATGTAGAAGTGGGTGATTGGGCGATCGCTGTCGGTAATCCGTTAGGATTTGATAATACTGTCACTTTGGGAATTGTCAGCACTTTAAAACGTTCTAGCGCCCAGGTGGGAATTAGTGATAAAAGGTTAGATTTTATCCAAACTGATGCAGCTATTAACCCCGGTAATTCTGGTGGTCCATTGTTAAATGCTGAGGGTGAAGTAATTGGTATTAACACCGCTATTCGTGCGGATGCAATGGGAATCGGTTTTGCAATTCCTATCAATAAAGCTAAGGCGATCGCTGTACAATTACAACGTGATGGTAAAGTTGCCCATCCCTATTTAGGGGTACAAATGGTAACTTTAACACCAGAATTAGCTAGACAAAATAACACCGATCCTAATTCTAGTTTTGAAATTCCTGAAGTTAATGGTGCTTTAGTGATGCGGGTCGTTTTAAATTCTCCTGCTGCTATTGCCGGTATTCACCGTGGTGATGTGATTGTCCAAATTGATAACCAACAAATCACCAGCGCCGGACAATTACAAAGAGTAGTTGAAGATAGTCGTTTAGGTCAAATTTTGCAGGTGAAAGTACAACGAGGAAATCGAACTCAAGAACTTTCTATCCGGACTGCGGAATTAAAGGATATTTCTTAACAGTAAAACTCATATAGGAATCCGGTTTGATTTCTGAAAAGATACGTAGGGTGCGTTAGCGATAGCGTAACGCACCATTATCCAGGGTTTGGTGCGTTACGAACTTCGTTCTAACACACCCTACAATACCTAATTTTTTCAAAAATAAAATAGTAATCCTATAGGAGTGGGAGAGTGGGAAAAAAGTTAGTTCTTTATTCTCCTGACTCCTGATAACTGATTTGATTTAACTCAAATCTGCAATTAATTGAATTACCCTTGCTTTTACCTCGTCTCTGACACGGCGAAAAGTATCAATATTATGACCTTCTGGATCATCTAATTGCCAATCTGCAAAGGTTTCTCTTAACACCCATTCTTGGGGTAAATTTACACCACAACCACATAAAGAAATTACCGCATCAAAATCTTCTGGGTTGAAATTATCCAATGATTTAGAGGTTTGATTACTAATATCAATGCCGATTTCTGACATCACTTGTACAGAAATTGGATCTACTTGACTGGATGCTAAACCAGAACTAACAACGGCAATTTTTCCCTCTCCTAAAGTTTTCGCAAATCCTTCTGCCATTTGGGAACGACGGGAATTTTTTTTACAAACAAACATTACTTTTTTCATGATTTTGTTAGTTGATAAATAAAGGTTTGTTGATTTATTTAATGGTGATGAAATAAAGAACCACAGAGAACACAAAGAAATGAGATGTAAAAAGATATTTTCGGGTTTACATTTATCATTTCAAGGCGTTATTAGCTAGTTGAATTGTTTCTTTGGCGGCTTTTTCTTTACGTTCACTGTAGCGATCTGTTAAATAATCAACTTGATCGCGTAACAGCAAGGTAAACTTATATAATTCTTCCATGACATCAACTACTCTATCTCGATAAGCGGAATCTTTCATTGTTCCATCTTCATGGAATTCTTGATAAGCTTTGGCTACGGAAGATTGATTAGGAATGGTAAACATTCGCATCCAACGTCCTAAAATTCGCAGAGTATTGACAGCATTAAAAGATTGAGAACCACCGCTAACTTGCATTACGGCTAAAGTCCTTCCTTGGGTTGGTCTCACAGCACCAATACTCAAAGGAATCCAATCAATTTGATTTTTTATAATTCCTGTTATATTACCGTGCATTTCTGGTGAAGACCACACTTGACCTTCTGACCACATACTCAATTTTCGCAATTCTTGAACTTTGGGATGAGTATCAGGAACACTACCATAAATTGGTAATTCACATGGATCAAAAAATCTTACTTCTGCCCCAAATTCTGTAATAATTCTGGCTGCTTCTTCTGCTAATAACCGACTGTAAGAACGTTCTCGCAATGAACCATATAAAAATAAAATTCTCGGTGGATGATCACTCATAAAACTCCTAATTACCTATCTTTGTAAATCTGAATATGCTATGTTTTTATAAACAAAAACTGCAAATTGCGCTCCTAAAATTGGTGCTACCCAATAAACCCAGTGATGCTGCCAAATTCCTCCGATTAATGCAGGTGAAAAAGAACGGGCTGGGTTCATACTCGCGCCAGTAATTGGTCCCATAAATGCTGCTTCTACACCTACGGTTAAACCGATTGCTAATCCTGCAAAACTGCTATTGGCTCGTTTATCAACTGCTGCACCTAAAATCACAAACATTAATATAAATGTGAGCATAAATTCTAAAATTAATGATTGCAACCAGTTGTTATTTAAAGGAAGAGTCGCACCTAAGTTAGCTACTTTTCCTAAACTCAATAATAGTAATGCAGATGCTATGGTTGCACCTAATAATTGTGAGAAAATATAAGGTAATATCTGCTTTTTTGGGAAAAAACCACCTTGCCATAATGCTAAGGTGACGGCTGGGTTTAAATGTGCGCCGCTAATATGTCCTAAACTATAAATTAAGGCTGCAACCACAGCACCAAATACAAAACTAATTCCTAAATGAGTAATAGCGCCTTGACTGATGTTATTTACCATCACTGCACCAGTACCTGCAAATACTAAAATAAAAGTACCTATTGCTTCCGCTAAGGCTTTTCGCCAATAAGGTATAAATAATTTCTTTAACCCTAATTTTCTAGCTGTGATGGACACTTTTGCCCCTAATAGTTCAAAAAAAATTGATACATAAAATCATATCAAAAAAAGTTGATATGTCAATATCAATTTTTTAATAATTGGAAAATAGGGAATTTTAGGAGATCGTACACTATTGGCGGGCAAGATGCCCACCCCACAAGAGTTTCATGATTATGATTTATACCTCATAAGAATAAAATATGCTGTAAATTAACCCATAGGACTTATGCAAAAAAACCATCAAACTCCTATTCTTCTGTGTTCTCTGCGTCCTCTGCGGTTTGATATTCCGTAACTGGTGCGTAAGTCCTGACTCAATAAACCATTAACTACTGTACAGGTTTAATATCTCTAGCTTTGTAGAAGGTTTCTAAACTATTGCGATCGCCTACAAAACGCCAGTGCCAAGGTTCATAACTCACACCTTGGGGGTTATTTTTAGGAAATGACAATTCAAAACTAAACCGGGCTGCATTAGCTTCTAACCATTGATATGCTTGGGTATTTTCAAAGGTAGTTTGTAGGTTAGTTACTGGTACTTTTCCATCTCCAATATCTACAGCATAGCCTGTATGATGTTCACTGTGACCAGGAGGGGCGCTTACGGCTGCTCTTTCGGCGGGGGTTTGATTTCGTTGAGCGCCAACATTAAAAAATAACTGTTCTTGCTGTTGAACTGTGCGAAAACCAGAAATTGGTACTAAAATCACACCTGAACTTCTAGCAGCTTGTACCATCGCTTGAAATCTTTGGGCTGCTGCTGTTCTCAGTTTGATCCTACCATCAGCTGTAATTGCTAAAAGTTCTGACTCTGATGCTTGGGGATAAGCTAAATGTCCTAGTACAGCATCATTTTTAGTGGTTGGAGAATTAGTTGGTGTAGGTGTAGAAACCACTGGTGTTTCTTGAGTATCAACAACTTTTTTAGGTGCGGTAATAAAAAATAAAAAACCACTACCTACTGCTAAAACGGCAAATCCTATTAATCCACCAATAATTAGAACTAGGGGCTGTATACGTAACTGAGAACCGGTATCAGTCGTATCCCTAAAAGCTTCTGGAATATCATCACCTATTTCTAATGATGAATTTTGTGGTTGTTTGGGAAACCCTGACTTTTTCAAGAATCTACTCCTATATAATATTTTAGATTTTAGATTTTAGATAGTTGTGGGGATTTTGATTGCTGAAAAACTTGACGAATTGAGATTTTTATATTTTCTCAATCATAATCATTTTACTAATTTAATTGAAAATTATAGACTGGCAAAAAATGAAATAAATAGATATGATTTGATATCCATAGTTTTTTGTTAAGGTCTTGATAAATCTCTTAGAACTATACATCAAGTTGATCAGCTTAGTCCTAATTGGAATGATCTTAGGACGGAAGTTACCGACTCAATTTCCTACCCAGTTAGGTAAATTTTTATTTTGGGTAGGAGTACCGATAAGCATTGTTGCTTTTTTACGGCAAACTGACTTATCAGGACAGATTTGGATAGCACCTGCGATCGCATATCTAGCGATTTTACTAGGAGCATTTCTAGCCTGGTTAGGTATCAAAGGTCAAGCCCATTTGACAAATTCTTTACCTCAACAACCAACCCAAGGTAGTTTGATTTTAGCAGCGATGGTAGGTAACACAGGTTATCTGGGCTTTCCCATCACTTTAACAATGGTCGGTAAAGAATATTTCGCCTGGGCTTTATTCTACGACTTATTAGGAACTGTATTAGGGGCTTATGGCTTAGGAGTCTTACTAGCATCCCGTTTTGGCAGTAAAGCCGGAAATTATCTCCACACAGCTAAAGCAATTGTGATCAATCCTGCCCTGTGGAGTTTTGGGTTTGGGTTACTATTTCGCCAAGTATCAATTCCCGAAGTAATGGAATTTACTTTAGAAAAACTAGCTTGGTGTGCCTTAGCTTTATCTTTGATGTTAATCGGTATGAGGGTATCACGCCTCAATTCTTGGTACAAACTCAAACCAGCAGCAAGTAGCATTTTTATTAAAATGCTCTTAGTTCCTCTCATGTTAGGCTTCTGCTTACCCCTGTTTGGTGTGACTGGAGAGGCTGCACAGGTCATAGTTTTGCAAATGGCCATGCCTCCAGCTTTTGGCACACTGATATTAGCAGAAACCTTTGATCTAGATCGGGATTTAGCTGTGACGGCTTTAGGTATGGGGCTAATCGTGTTATTATTTACTCTTCCTGTTTGGTTATGGTTGTTTTGAAGGAGAAGGTAGAAATTTTTTAATTTTTAACTGTTAATTTCTGTGCCAATGCTTCAGGATTCATAAGTTCATAATCTTCAAAAGGTTGATGAATCCAGGGATTATCGGGTAAATAATCAACATAATAATCTGGTTTAATTAAAGAACATTTTTTGTACCAAATTACAGCGGTACGAATTTCTGCTATGTTGAATTCCTGATGTTCTTGTAACCAAGGAATTGTTTTTTGTAGAGTTACCCCCGAATCTACTAAATCATCTACCAACAGAATGCGATCGCCTAAACTTTCCGTAGTCATGGTTAAATGATGGGAAACTATTAAACTGCCTCTGTCTTGTTTACCCGCACCGTTGTAAGATGACGTAGCTAAAATTGCTAAAGGTAAATCATATATCCGTGAAAGAATATCTCCTACACGTAGCCCTCCTCTAGCAAGACAAACAATTTGATTAAATTGCCAACCAGATTGATAAATCTTAACGGCTAATTGTTCAATTTTATGGTGATAATCTGACCAAGAAATGTAAAGGTCTGACATAAGAATTTAGGGAAGTATTTTTGAGTTAGCACAGCAAATTCCAATTATCTTAATATGAGTGTGTGCGATAATGAAAGATTCTAATAGTGAAAA
Organism: Okeanomitos corallinicola TIOX110; assembly: GCF_038050375.1. Lineage (NCBI taxonomy): Bacteria > Bacillati > Cyanobacteriota > Cyanophyceae > Nostocales > Aphanizomenonaceae > Okeanomitos > Okeanomitos corallinicola. The sequence continues at coordinate 1,049,497 of NZ_CP150886.1, forward strand.
ATTACTCAGTGAAAAGTTAGATTTAAAAACTAAACTAGCTTATGGTGCTGGAGATTTAGGCCCAGCAATTACTTCTAATATTGCCATATTTTATTTGCTGTTATTTTTTACCAATGTAGCTGGTATTCCCGCTGGTTTAGCTGGAAGTATTTTAATGATTGGTAAAATCTGGGATGCTGTTAATGATCCGATCGTGGGGTTATTAAGTGATAAAACTAAATCTCCGGGTTGGGGTCGTCGTTTACCTTGGATGTTTTACGGAGCAATTCCTTTCGGTTTATTCTTTTTCTTACAATGGATTGTACCACCATTTAGCTCAGAAACAAGTAATAATATTTGGCCGTTGTTTTGGTATTACGTTGTCATTGGCATTTTCTCCCAAGCATTATTTACAATTGTGAATTTGCCTTACACTGCTATGACACCAGAATTAAGCCAAGATTATGACGAAAGAACAAGTTTAAATGGTTTTCGCTTTACTTTTTCCATTGGTGGTAGTATTTTATCTTTAATTTTTGCCCAAATTATTTTTTATCTAGTTAGTGATCCTCAGCAACAGTACATAACTTTGGCAGCAATTTGTACTGTGATTGCCGTTATATCATTATATTGGTGTGTTTATGGAACACGCGATCGCATTTTAGCTTTTGAAGCTAAACGTATTCAGTTGGAACAACCTCCAGAAATTCCATTTTTGCAACAGATTAAAATTGCCTTTAGTAATCGTCCTTTTCTGTTTGTGATTGCTATTTATCTATTTTCTTGGTTAGGGGTACAAATCACTGCTACAGTTATTCCTTACTTTGTAATTTACTGCATGAAATTAAAAGATTCTCAAGTTCCTACAGTATTAATTGCTGTGCAAGGAACGGCTTTATTAATGTTATCTGTGTGGAGTTATTTAAGTAAAAGATATGGCAAAAAATTAGTTTATTTTTTAGGCATGACTTTATGGATAATTGCTGCTGCGGGGCTGTTTTTTTTAAAGTCTAATCAAATAGGATTAATGTATTTGATGGCTGTTATGGCTGGTTGTGGAGTTTCTACAGCTTATTTAATTCCCTGGTCTATGATTCCCGATGTGATTGAATTAGATGAACTACAAACCGGACAAAGAAGAGAAGGAGTTTTTTATGGATTTATGGTTTTATTGCAAAAATTTGGTTTAGCTTTCGGTTTATTTGTGACAGGTAACGCTTTACAAGTTTCTGGTTTTAAGGAAACTGTAGCTGGACAAATTGAATTACCAATCCAACCTGAATCAGCATTATCCGCTATTAGAATTATAGTCGGACCAGTACCAACAATCTGTTTAATATTGGGTTTGATTTTGACTTTTTTCTATCCTATTACTCGTGAAATGCACGCAGAAATAATGTTGAAGTTGCAGGAGAGGAGGGGAAATAGAGTGTAAATGAAATAATTACTTTACTGTATTTTTTCATAAAATTCTAGGTAAATATCAGTAATTAGTAATCACTTCATTCGGAAACAAATTTAAAAATCTGAACGGCTGAATTAATTTTTGCAATCAATAAGGAAACGGAGACATATTATGAAATTACCAAACTTTCTATTAGCTGGATTTGAAAAATGTGGTACAACATCAATCTATAATTATTTGAATGAGCATCCCCAGATTTACATGAGTCCAATTAAAGAGCCTAATTTCTTAGAAAGAGATTGGGACACTTTTACAGGAGAAAAAAAAGTGCGGATAGACACCCTAGAAAAATATACTAACTTATTCGCAGAAGTTAATGATTCTCATAGGGCAATTGGAGAAGCATCACCAAATTTGCTGTTTCATTATCAATCATCAATTCCACGTATTCAGCAATATGTACCCCATGCAAAGATTTTAGTAGTTTTGCGTGATCCAGTTACAAGAGCTTATTCTGATTACTTAATGCAAATCAGAGATGAAATCACAGGTAATAATCGCACATTAATTGATCAATTAAAATATAGTTCAACCAAATCTTATACCTTGAAAAAAGGCTTATACTATACCCCAATTAAATCCTTTTTAGAAACATTTGGAACTGATAATTTCCAAGTATTTCTCTATGATGATTTATCTAAAGATCCTACTAAATTTATGCAAGAGATTTACACTTACTTAGATGTAGATTCTAGCTTTATTCCAAATACGTCTAAGAAATCTCAAATTGCAGAAGTTCCTCGTTCTCGTGCTGTTAATCAGCTATTAAAAACTTCCAATCCTATGAGAGATTTTATTGCTTCTGGTTTGCGGATTATTATGCCATTGGAACTACGTCAGAAAATTCGTTCCAGTCTCGTAAATCTCAATTCTCAAGGTAAAAGTGCTAAATCTATGTCGGAAGAGGAACGTTATGCACTGAGTCAATATTATTATGAAGATGTGTTGAAACTGCAAGATTTAATCCAGCGTGATCTGAGTAATTGGACTCCAATAAAACTGGCATCAATGAATAACTCCTGATTTTTGACCAATTTTACTATTTAAAACATTCAATCCCAACATGAGGCATACAATCTAGATAATCCTGCCAAAATTCTTGACCAGATTCTTCTATACCTTCAGGAGAAACTACCATATTTTGCCAAATAACATCCGTAAAACCAACACTTTTAAACACCCTTTGATATGTCTCTCGACTAAGGTAATAGTTATCAAAACTAAATTTTTCGCCATTAATAGTAAATGTCAACGTCATGGCTGTTCCTGGTTCTAGAGGTTGAGAAATAGTTTTAATAAATCCATATTTTTCAGTAGTGAGATAGGAACTAATAGGTTGTTCCAAATTATTATTTAAGGTCACAAAACGACCTCCGGGTTTGAGATTTGTAAATATGGTTTGGCACATTTTTAGTAATTGTTCTTCTGTTTGGGCATAATTTAGTAAATAAGAAGCAACAACCAAATCAAAATCACCAATTTTTCCCAGTTCCATCACATCAGCAACAATATATTGAATATCAAATTTTTGTTTAGCTTCTTCCTGTTTTGCCAGTTCGATCATTTTTTCAGAAATGTCAACTCCTACAACTAAAGCAGCACCTTTCTTTTTAAACTCTCTGCTATATATTCCTTCTCCACAAGCTAAATCTAAAATAGATTTTCCTCTCACATCACCCAGCATATTAAAATATGTATATCTTTCAATATGCGCCCGGATTGGTAAATCTTTTGATCGTTTATATTCTTGGGCTATACTGTCGTAATGTGCTGCCATTTTTTTACCTTTGATAACTACATCTATAATTTTTTTACATATTATCCCAAAACTGAAAAAATCCAACCAATTAAACTACCACCTAAAACTAACCATGCAGAATTAATGGAGTAGCGAATACTTAAAAATGCAGAAACCCCAAAAATACCTACACCTAAAAAATCAATATATGGTATTTTTTCTAGACTTAAAGTGGTTATTCCTAGTTGCAAGGATGTTACTACCATTAATGCTACAGCACTAACATTTACTGCATCTAAAAAATACCTTGTCCAAGCTGAAGCACTTAATTTAGGAATGAGGGGATTTAAAATAGCTACAAACACAAATGAAGGAAGAAAAATTCCTAAAGTGGCGATAATTGCACCAGGTAAACCAGAAATTATATAACCGATAAATGTAGCAGTAGAAAGCACTGGTCCAGGGGTAAATTGACCAATTGCTATGGCATCTAATAACTGTTGTTGAGTTAACCATCCATACTTTTCTACTAATTCACCTTGTAGAAATGCAATTAGTAAATAACCACCACCAAACAAAATACTACCAACTTTCAGAAAAAATAAACCTAATTTCCATAAAGGGACAGATACAGGAGTTATAGATATTTTTGGTAAAGTTGCTGTTAGTGTTAAAGCAGTAAGGATTAAGTTAGTTTGATTACTATTGTGTAACCAAATCATTCCTAAAATACCACCTAACAATAAAGCTATCACTTCATTAATTTTACCAAACCAAGTTATTAAACAAACCACTACAGCAATGATTAGTAATTGTTTGGTTTTGACTGCTTTTTTAGATAACCGCCAAAGGGCATTTAATATAATCGCTAAAACTGCGGGTTTAATACCATAAAGTAAAGGTAAAAATTGGGGTAAAGTTCCGTAATTAATATAAAGCCAAGCTAAAAAAGCCGTTATTAAAACTGCTGGTAAAATAAAACAAATACCAGCAATAATTAAACCTAACCAACCTGCATAAATATAACCAATATGAATGGCCATTTCTGTGGAATTGGGTCCAGGAATTAAGTTAGTTGCCCCTAATAAATCTAAAAAATGTTCTTTTGTTAACCACTGACGACGGGTGACTACTTCGTCTTCTATCATGGCAATGTGGGCAACTGGACCACCAAAACCAATTACACCTAATTTCAAGAATATTTTGGCAATTTCACCCAAACGATTTAATTGTAAGGTGTTCATTTTTTGATGGGAAATTTTATGTATTGTTATTTATTTTGATTTATTTTCACGAATGATTATTTCTCTTATTTCCATAAGAATTTTACCTAACATATTTTTACCACTACCATCAGCACCACAACCCCAGTAAAAGTCTATGGGTGAGTTTTCTACTAATTCTTCGTCACCTGTAGATAAGAGAATTTCTTGAATATCTGCATGGGTGGAAAATTTACATAAAACAGCTTTTCTCATAATATCATCTTTAACTTGTTCCCAATCAGAACGTAAAGGACGAGTTCTTTGTCTACCCATTTTTGCTACTTCTTTTGGTGTTTTCACTAAACGAAGTTCTTCTAGATGTTGTGTACCAATAAATTTTTGTGCTTGAAAATAATGCTCACTGGTAAACCAATATAAATTATCTAAAACAAATCCGTGAGGTGAAAAATTCGAGAAACAACCATATTTTTCACGGGTAGAATAAAAATAAATTGTCATAATCTTGATAATGGGTAATTAATAACTGACGTGATTAGTTAATTCTTTAGATTCATAGTGTTGGCAATTTTGACATGAACCACTGGGGTTAACAGCACAGCGAACATAACCAGAACGAGCGTTAAATTTACAACTGATATCTCCTATTAAATATCCTACTCCTTCTAGATAATAGCGATCGCTAATGTTGCTGCACTCCGGGTAATTGTCCTCCAAGGGTCTAATATATTCTCTGATTGGGGTGTAATTTTGAGTCAATTGTCTATGACGTTTTCGTGTGCGTTCTTGGTTTTTACGAAGTACCCACAATGACCATAGAGAAGGTAACAAACTAATGGTGATCAAAAATATTATTCTTAACATTTTTATTTACCTCTTTTCTCCTGACTTTTAGAATGCTGATCCCAAATTATTAAGATTAGGAATTATCTGTTAATTGTTTAACTTGGGCAGGAAATCTTGCACTTTTTAAAGATTGTACTGTTGAAAAAGAATCTTGTACCCAAAATTGTTTTCCGAACCTTACAAGTTGACGATAACTCCCTGATTGAACAACACCAATTACGGGTACTTTGGCTTTATCTTTATCTCCTGATTGTTCTTTTAAAATTGACCTCAAACGATGTTGGATATCTATAGTACCAGCTTCTTCTGGGTTTAATTCCACTACTACCATCTGGACTTTTTCAACTTGTTCAGCATCTTCGACTATAAATTGATTTTGATCATCTCGTTTGTCTACTTTTCCCCAAATGATTAATCTAGCATCTACTTCTAATAATGAACTCACTCGTTCATAATTTTTAGGAAAGACTATTGCTTCTGATGATCCAGTTAAATCTTCTATTTGTAAAATTGCCATGGGATCGCCTTTTTTGGTCATAACTTTTTTGACATTGTTGAGCATGACTACAGCACAGACGACGGAATTATCTTTTTGTTCTCCTAATTGTACTAGGTTTATTGGTGCGAGTAGAGATGACGATTGTTTAATGTTTTTTAATGGGTGTGCGGATACATAAAAGCCTAATAATTCTTTTTCCATCCTGAGTTTTTCTTGGGGAGGAAAATCTAAAGTTGCTTCTGCTTTAGGGGCAGATTCAAAACCATTTTGGGCTGGTTGTTGACTATTACTAGCAAATCCTCCTCCCATTAAATCAAAGAGATTTCCTTGGCCGCTGGCTCTATCTCTAGCACGGGATTGCGCCCATTCATAGACTAATTCTGAGTCATTAATTAGTTGTTGACGGTTGGATTCTATTTTATCAAATGCTCCACACTGAATTAATGATTCTAAGGTTCTTCTATTGACAGAACGTAAGTCAAGGCGATCGCAAAAATCACCTAAAGATTTAAATTCTCCTCCTTCTTCTCTGGCTTCTAAAATTCCAGCAATCGCATTTTGTCCCACATTTCTAACGGCAGAAAATCCAAATAAAATTTTATTATCTGCTGGGGTAAAATCTAATCCAGAACGATTAATATCTGGGGGATCAATTTCAATTCCCATGCTGGTGCAGTTGTTGAGATATTTCTGTACTTTGTCGGTGTCACCACTGTTAGCAGTTAACAGGGCGGCCATATATTCTAAGGGATAGTTAGCTTTTAAATATGCGGTTTGATAGGTGACATAACCGTAAGCTGTAGAGTGAGATTTGTTGAAACAATTGGAGGCAATTAAACCATTTTTAATGGCGAAATTATGATCCTCTGCAACGCCAATATCATATACATTGGTCTGACCTACGTATTGGCGGGAAACTATTTTAACCATATTACTGAGAATGAGAAAATTTGTGTATTTACTGATTTTAGATTAACTCTGATCAATATTTAGATAGCAATCTGCTTCTGAAAGTATTTAGCGGCTAGTTTACTATTAAAAATAAAGTGATGAGACAAGTCAAATTTACAATTAAATTATTTAGAACTTATACAAGTATGACACAAAGTTATATTTCTGAGTAGTTGGACTTTAGCCTCTGATTTTGATGACTAAAGTCTTCACTACAAGCTAGGGCATGATGCCAATTTTGTAAATCCTGTGATTAAATATTGCCATAAACAGGAATTGCTGCACCACGTACATCTTTAGCCGCTTCTGAAGCCAAAAAACAGATCACTTCAGCAATAGACTCCGGTTTTACCCATTTATCTGCGTTTTCTTCACCCATAGCTTGCCGATTTGCAGGGGTATCAATAACGCTAGGAAGGACGGTATTTGCTGTGATATTAGTACCTTTGGTTTCATCGGCGATCGCCTTAGTTAATGCTATCACACCAGCCTTAGCCGCAGAATATGCTGCTAAATTTCTCGCTGGTTCTAAACCAGAACGAGAAGCAATAGTCACAATGCGTCCATAGTCATTTTCTAACATCCTTGTCAGGCTATACTTACAAGTCAAAAAAGTCGTATTTAGATTTAATTCAAACTCCCGTTTCCAGTTATAAAAGCTGTATTCGTGAGTTTTTCCCATGGAAAAACCACCTACTAAATGAATTAAAACATCTACTTTAGTCATGCGGCTGATCAGTTTATCTACCGAAGATTCCTCTTCCAAATTAGCAGGAATAAATTGAATTCTAGCGATATCCGCTGGTGATAAAATTCCTTTGAGTCGTTCTACATCTTTAAGATTACGATAAGGAATAGTTAACTCTGCACCTTGGGCTAAAACTGCTGGTGTCACACCTAAACCTAATCCACCAGTACCACCTGTGAGTAAGACCTGTTTACCTTTCATAAAAGATGCACTCTTTTGATCTTCAAGATTTAAGATAGCGTGAATTTGGGCAAAATGGAATTCTTTTGATGGTGATTATGCAACTTTAGCCACTGCTAGTCTTTAAGTGTATTAAAAGTATAAAAAAATAAACTTATAACTATTTTTATTTTTATATCTTAAGTTAATTGAGTAATCGCTCAAAAGACAGATGGAATCTATCTAGTGATTATGCGAACCTGAAGTTGCCTATAACTATGATGACTTTGGCTAGGAGAATTCAGTATGGTAGTGACTTTAGATAATACTAAAAGAAATGCGATCGCCATAAAATTGGCAGACATGAAATTACTGCAACAGTTATTAATTGATAACGAAAACCTTTTTTTGGATGAATGTACAGATGAAGCAGTTGCTGATATGATTCAGGCAATGTTAGATGATGATCATAAAAATCAAGGTATTCTTGATACTATGGTGATTCAATATGGCATTCATAAGGATGCAGAACAAACTGTAGTAGAAATGGTGCAAAAAACTCGTCAATTAATGCAAAGTGAAGAACTGAGTTTTTTTGATAAAGTCTTTCAGCATGAGTTATTAAAGCATCAACAAGTAATGAATGGAATGACAATTCATAAAGCTGCACAAAAAGTTGGTGTTGATGTCATCGCAGCATTGAGTAACTTAAATACTCTTAATTTTGAAAACCGCGCTCATCAAGAACAATTAAAAGGAATTATCGAAATTTTAGGTGTACGGGAACTAACTGGACAAGATGTAGATCAAGGGATTTGGGCAAGAGTTCAAGATGCAATCGCTGCCATTAGTGGTGTTTTTGGTAGTGCTTTTACCCAGACTTCAGAAAATCAAGATATGAGCATTCAAGACTTTATGCGGATGGATCACAATAAAATCAATCTCTTATTTACAGAATTACTACAGAGCGATGATCCTGAAAAAATTCAAGAATATTTTGCACAAATTGATCATGATCTGAGCGCCCACGTAGGTGCAGAAGAAGAAATTGTTTATCCGAGAGTACGTCATTTTTATGGTGAAGCTAACACCCAAAAATTATCTGATGAACATACTCACTGGAGTCTATTATTCGAAGAATTGAGAAGTATTGATCCTAATTTACCAGAATTTAAAGAAAGAATTAAGCAGATATGGGATGAAATAGGTAATCATTTTCACCAAGAAGAGACTGCCATGTTTACAGCTATTCATAACAACATGAATAGTCAAGAAACCCATGAATTAACCAAACAATTTAAAACAGTAAAAGCTAGAATTCAACAGCAAATGGGAGGATTGGAAACAGAAGTAAATACAGTAAATGTATAATTTTTCAATTTATCAATAAATTTATCAGTCTATTGAAATTCCCGACTTCCATAAATTATATAGTATAGAAAGTCGGGAATGTAGATTGTAGGTATTTGATATAATTTATCCTATGCCTAACATTCTATTGACTTGTGCTGACTGTAAAGGTTTGCGTTCTATATTTTGAAAACATTCAACTTTTTTAAGGTAGCTAGTCGCAGTTTTAAAATTACTGAGACTTAATAAAACCATATCTTCATAAACAGAATCCTGGGGGACTTTAATATCTAAGAATAAATCCTCCAATTTATTTTGGTCAATGGCAAATTTGAGATATTTTAAAAACACTTCTCGCTTTTTAGAACGCACAGTTAATAAATACCAATTATTACTACTAGATTGTGACGATGAAGATTCTAGGTTTTCTACAGATGACATATTAGCCTTGTTTTTTGTTGATCTACAAAGTTCTCAGCTATCCTTGAACTTCCGTTAATTAATAGTAGCCAAAATCCAATATTTTAACTTACTATTAACCACAACAGTATAGCAGTAATTTTATCCCCAGCAACAGCAAAATTATTATGGTTATATTCCTCTTTATCTGTGTTCATCTGCGTTTATCTGCGGTCAATTAAGATCAAATCTGTAACACACAATTATTAAAGATTTGGTGCGTTACTTTGCCAATATTTATAAGCTGCATAAGCTAAAGTCACAACACCAGTCATAATTGCAGACTCATCAATTTCAAATTGGGGATGATGTAAAGGATGATTAATAATTCTATCTTTATAACCTACACCCAAACGAAACATTGCACCGGGAGCGTGTTCTAAATACACAGAAAAATCTTCTGCACCAAGAGAAGGTTCAGGTAAAACTTGCACTTGCTCATTACCCCAAGCTGCTTCCGCTGAGGATTGTAATAATTGAGTTAAACTATAATCATTTTGCACACTGGGTACACCTTGACGATAATTCACTAAATATTTTGCACCGTAAGAATTACAAACATTAGCCACAATATTTTCAATCCATTGTGGTAATTCTTTGCGAGTTTCTGGATGAAGCGATCGCACTGTACCTAATAACTCTACTTTATCAGCAATAATATTCGCCGCTCTCCCACCAATAATTTTACCAATACTTAAAACTACAGGACGTAGAGGGTTTTGAGTCCGACTAATTGCCTGTTGCAATGCAGTAATAACTTGCGAAGCAATCCAAATCGCATCTATAGCTTCATGGGGACGCGCCCCATGTCCAGACTCACCCAAAATGGTAATTTCTAAATCGTCTGCTGCCGCTGTTAATGCACCATAACGAATACCGACAGAACCAGCAGGGATAGAAGGAAAAACATGAACACCTAAAATAGCAGAAACATTATTCATTACCCCATCTTCTACCATCCAGTTTGCACCTTGGGCAATTTCCTCAGCTGGTTGAAATATAAACCTCACCTTACCACCTAATTCATCAGCAATTTGTGATAACACCATTGCTGTACCTAAACCTACCGTAGTATGCACGTCATGTCCACAAGCGTGCATCACACCTTCTGTCCGCGAAGCATAATCTAAACCACTGCGTTCTTGGATGGGTAAAGCATCCATATCAGTACGAATTGCCAAAATCTTTTGCTCATGGTGAGTACCTTGTAATTCACCAATAACTCCTGTTTTTCCAACCCCTTCTTCCACGTGCAACCCACTAGAAGACAACACACCAGCGACAAAAGCAGCGGTTTGATATTCCTGTCCACTCAGTTCTGGATGTGCATGGATATGACGACGAATTTCTACTAAGCGGGGTGCTAGAGTTGCGGCAATATCTTGAATACGAGTTAACATCGAAAATCTATGAAAATCTATTTTGGTTGTACAAGCCTTGTTTCTATCATAGATAAGTATTTCTGGATAAAATGCTCTTGCTTAACAAGCAGCACAGTATGAAGTTAAGCTAATTATATTTTTTATACTTGTAAAGCAATACGTGTTAACACTTAAATTGTGAAGGAGAAATTAAATTTTTGTAAATCTTCTCTCTAAGGGTAGGCAAAATGAAATATATTGGATATATTTTATTTAATTGCCTATACCGAAAGAATTATAGACTATCAAATATGTGATGCCCCTGGCCTATATAAATGGCTGGGGGTATCTTGTTTTATGGGTTGGGGAGGAGTTCTGAATTGTTGTGTAGGGGTTTAGCAGTGCTAAACCCCTAGGATAGATATATCTTATTCCAGACTGGGAATACTTTGATAGATTCTCCGACTCAAACAGAATTTGAGAAGTCAGAAAGTTCCTGAACACAAATATGCAATCCAGGCATTTGAAAATGCAATTAGTCAAGATGCTACATCTTGGCAGTCTTATTATAATCTTGCATATATTTGGTACTTATGCTAACCGAGAATAAAGAGTTGCTAATGGTAAATTTAACTGCAATGCTAACTCTAAATAAGTAGCTAAACCTTCCGATATTGCTAGTTTCTAAGTTGCATTTTGTTGTATTTTCATTTGTAGGAGTGTAGGGGTTTAACAATTCTAAACCCTTACTTTTATGTAATCTTAGTTTAAGATTCAAAATTATCTGGGTTTGCGTCAGGAATTATGCTAAAATACATTTTATTATCACCTTTAATTCATTAAATTAATGAATGAACTATTAAATCGTATCACACAAATACCTGGTCAATGTGGAGGTCGTCCTTGCATTCGTGGAATGAGAATTAGAGTGAGCGACATTTTAGAAATGTTAGCAGAAAATGTGAGTGTAAATGAAATTTTAGAAGACTTTCCCGATTTAGAACTAGAAGATATTCAAGCTTGTCTAATATTTGCAGCTAGACGCACTGATTTTGTTAGATTAACAGCATGAAAATTTGGATTGATGCACAGTTACCTCCAACACTAGCAGATTGGATTACAAATACTTTTGCTATCGAAGCATTGTCATTAAAAGAACTTGGTTTACGTGATGCTAAAGATATTGAAATTTTTGAAGCTGCCAAAATAGCTAATGTGATAATTATGACCAAAGATAGTGATTTTGTTGATTTGGTTTGTCGGTTGGGTACACCTCCGCAAATTATTTGGTTAACTTGTGGAAATGTCACTAATCGTAATTTACGTCAAATTCTACATTTCACTTTAAATGATGCTTTAGAAAAATTACGTCAAGGAGAAATGATTGTAGAAATCAATAAATCTTAATCCTGATGAAAAATAAAGTTGTTCAAATATCAACATATGTGAATTTTACGTTTTTGTTATTAGTATAAAACTCCCATAAAAAAAGACAGGCAAAACACCTGTCCTCAAATAAATAAATTAACAAAGAATTTAGAAATTCATCTCGGCAGCTTGAACTTTTTCTATCTGCTTCTTCTTGAGTACCAGCATAACTTGTGCCATCATCACTAAACAGATGAAAGCAACCATCCATGCAACTCTGGAAGTATCTTGTAAGACGATTTCTGTGTCTTTTTGACCGAAACCACCGACATTGGGGTTGCTAGTCAAAGGTTCACCAGATGCAATTTCTTGTCCTTCTGCAACAATGATTTCTGGGCCTGCGGGAACTGTAGTTTCAACAACTTCGCCAGCTTCAGTTTCAATACTGACTACATACTTAACAAGACCGTCATCACCTGTTGTTTCAGCAATGTTGGTAATTGTACCAGTAGCAGAAGCATTGAAAACGTTATTATTGCTGTTCTCACCTGTGGGGTAAACTTGTCCACGTCCTCTATTACCGCCTACATGAACGGAATATTTGCCAAAGTTGATATTTGGATCGGTAGCAGGGTCAGGTGAAAGTACGGGGAAGACGATTTCTTGATGTTCTTCTCCTGGTAAGGGTCCAACAATAACGATGTTGTCTTTATCTTCACCGTAGGATTGGAAGTAAACATCACCTATTTCTTCCTTCATTTCTTCAGGAATGCGGTCTTCAGGTGCAATTTTGAAGCCTTCAGGTAACATCAATACAGCACCAACATTTAAACCAACCTTAGAACCATCAGCGCCTACTTGCTGTACATTGGTGTCGTAAGGGATTTTGACGATCGCTTTAAATACTGTATCAGGTAATACTGATTGGGGTACTTCTACTTCTGTATTTTTTGCTGCCAAGTGACAGTTAGCACAAACGATTCTTCCTGTTGGTTCACGGGGAGTTTCAGGATAGGCTGCTTGCGCCCAGAAGGGGTAAGCTTCAGCTGTTTGAGGAAGGGCAAAATCGCTAGTGAAGAAAAATGTCACTGTAGCGATCGCTATGAGCAATGTATTTAACATCACTCTGGCAGGTGTAAGGGCGTTTCTCATCTCTATAAAGTCAGGTGTCAGTTGTTATTGGTCATTGGTCATTGGTCATTGGTCATTGGTCAAGAGTTAATTTCAAAGTTCTAGACTGTTGACTGGAGACTAATAACTCAGCACTCATTACTCAGAACTGTCTAAGACCACCAAGGTTCTTCGTTGGTGCGGAAGTCTGTTTCTGTCCAAGGGGTCAAAACGATTTTGTCGTCATTGACGTTAGCATGAGCTAAAGCTAATGATCTGGGTGCAGGACCACGGACAACTTTACCAGTTGCATCGTACTGAGAACCGTGACAAGGACATTTAAACTTGTTCTCTGCTACGTTCCAGGGAACAACACAACCCAAGTGGGTACAGATAGCGTTAATGCCATAGTCAGCGATCGCTTCTTTGCTTTCCACCACAATATAGGTAGGATCTCCCTTTAGTCCTTGTACTAAGGTGCGATCGCCTACATTATGGCTTTCTAGAAACTTACTTACGCTAACATCGTCACCCAGTTCATCTTTTGCTGTTGCACCGCCACCAGCACCACCAGTAGCAGGAGGAATAAAGTAGTTAACGACAGGATACAATGCACCAGCAGCTACTCCGGTAACAGTCCCAAAAGTAAGCAGGTTCATGAATTGGCGACGACCCATATCGGGTACATCCATTGATTCAGAAAATTGAGCCATAATCTACGCGCTCTGTGTGTAATTTGTTAAGCATTTTGACAAGAGTTGTAACACTATATCAACCCTTGTCTGAGGTGAAATACTAACGCCCCAATGATGTCATTCTTCTTAATGAGAAGACCCATCTGGCACCATTGTCTGTTAGCATTACATTTCTTTATATCCTTATCATACTGGAGTTACGGAACTTAACATCATAACTAAATGTAAAATCTAAATGAGAAAACCCATGATCCCTTGGGGCTTGGGCTACGTTTTCCCCAAAATCCTCTATCTTAAACCTTGAATTACTATGACTGGAAAGGACTTACGTCAACTTTTAATTGATAAATGGGGATTTTCCTATGATCTCCAGTTCCGTAGAACCCAAGGAAAAGTATTTCTCCAAGTCATGTGGAGATATGCCGAACAAGCTTCATTCCCTTTAAGCGAAACTGATTATCAAGAACATATTGATAGTATTGCTAATTATCTCCATGCTTTAGGCGGAGCAGTACAAGTACAAACTTTTATTACAGAAACTAAAGAACGTCCCCGATTAGGTAAAGCTGTTAGTATTCCTCTTGATTTAGGCGATCGCGCTTCTGAATGGATAGTTTAAGAGGTAATTGGTAATTGGTAATTGGTAATTGATGATTGGTAATTGGTAAAAGATTTATATGGATGAGATCAATTTTTTTTGATCAATCTACAAATATTTACAACAGAATATCATGAGCAAAAATTCTCACAGAAGTAGATTTAAACTCCAACTTATTAATAAATCTGCCCTGATTCGTCTGACTTTCTTAATAACTATTCTTCTAGCTCTAATTTTTTGGGGTTGGAGTATGATGTTTTGGATGCCAAAAATTAGCTATCAAGGCAAACTTCCTCCCCTAAAACCCGCAGAAATTACCCTCAAAAAATTACTGGAACAAGACTTACAAACCCTGTCTGTTGAAATTGGTAGTCGCAACAATAATCAATATCAAAAACTCAACCAAGCTAAAGACTTTTTTATTAATTCTTTTAGTCAAGCAGGTTACAAAGTCCAAATTCAAGAATATCAAATAGACAACCAATCTTACTACAACCTAGAAGTTGAAAAAACAGGAATTACAAAACCAGAAGAAATCATTGTCATTGGTGGTCATTACGATTCAGCTTATACCAGTCCAGGCGCAAATGATAATGGCACTGGTGCAGCAGCAACCTTAGAACTAGCGAGAATTTTTGCTAATCAAAATACCAATCGCACCATTAAATTTGTCGCATTCACCAACGAAGAACCGCCATTTTTCTGGACAGAAAATATGGGGAGTTTAGTATATGCTAAAAACTTAAAACAACAAGGTAAAAATATAGTTGCCATGCTCAGTTTAGAAACAATGGGATATTTTGATGATCAACCAGGAAGTCAAGAATATCCATATCCTATAAATTTAATTTATCCAAATCAAGGTAACTTTATCAGTTTTATTGGTAATCTCAAATCTAGTAATTTAGTAAAAACAGCAATATCATCTTTTCGTAATCATGTAAAATTCCCATCTCAAGGAACAGCATTACCTGCTTCTATTCCTGGGGTTGGTTGGTCAGATCAATGGTCTTTTTGGCAGCAAGATTATCAAGGAATTATGGTGACAGATACAGCACCTTATCGTTATAAATATTATCACACTGGAGATGATACCATAGATAAAATTGATTTTGATAAATTTACCAGAGTCGTCAATGGTTTAGTCGCTGTAATATCTGATTTATCCCAATGATTAAATATCTCAAAACTTCCCGTCTAAATATTGCTTATCACAGCTATGGTGATAATCATAAAACCACCATCATTTTATTACATGGTTGGCCAGATGATCCCTTAACATGGAGTCAAGTTATTCCCGCTTTAGTTAATGCTAATTATCATTGTATTACACCTTATTTGCGTGGTTGTGGATTTACAGAATTTTTAGATTTACAAACTCCTAGAAGTGGACAATTAGCAGCTTTGTCACAGGATATAATTGAATTTATTGAAGGTTTTAATATTGGTAAAGTACATTTAGTTGGACATGATTGGGGTGCAAGAATTGCTTATAATATCGCCGCTTTACGTCCAGATTTATTACATACTTTAACAGCATTATCTGTAGGTTATGGAACTAACAACCCAAAGCAAAATATATCATTTTCCCAAATCCAACAATATTGGTATCAATGGTTTTTTGGGACAGAAAGAGGAAGGGAAACTTTAATGGCAGAACGACGTGATTTAATTAAATATATGTGGAAATTATGGTGTCCTAATTGGCATTTTAGTGATGCTGAATTTGAAGAAACAGCAAAATCTTTTGATCATCCAGACTGGGTAGATATTACCATAGATTCCTACCGCAATCGTTGGGGATTTTCTGATAATGATCCTGAATATGAACTGATTCATCAAAAATTAATGACATCACCAAAAATAGATGTGCCAACTACAGTATTACATGGTAGTGCAGATGGGGCAACTTTACCGGAAACTAGCGATAATAAAGAAGAGTTTTTTTTAAAAGATTATCAAAGATTTGTCATTCCAGAAGTTGGTCATTTTATCCAAAGAGAAGCACCTCAGTCAGTAATTGAAGCTGTTTTAAATCGAGTGAAATAATAATTCCATGAATCAATATTCCCACATTGTTAAATTCTATGAAGGAAAAGCTACTGATACTCGCGGTAGGTTATTTGAAATTTGGCAGCAAAATTATGAATGGTTGGAAAAAACCCATGATTATATTCAGTGGTTGTTTCCCTTAACAGAAGGGAGTCGGTTTAATCCTCATGCACCGATTTTAACAGATGCAGATATTCAAGTTTTTCAAGAACAAGCAGCTTTTAAAAAGAATTTACTTAAATCGTTAAAATTGATGTTGGGTTTTTATGGTTTATCATGTCAAGAAAGTGAAGATGGACAAATAGAGATTAAAATTCATGAGTCATTTTCAGAACGTAAAAAAAATTGGGTACGTTCTTCCAATTATAACTATTTGCGAATTACTAGAATTTTGAAAAGTTTGTGTTTATTAGGTTTAGAAATGTATGCTCAGGCTTTTTTAAAATGTTTGGAAGAACTATATAATCTGGAAAAGGGAGAAATTACTAAACTTACTCTTTCTTATTAGCAGGATGCACTAATAGATTAAGAATATTTGTAGATAGTAATTACTGGAATTTTTTAAACTAATCTACATATCTATTGTTTTTGAAGTAAAATTAAGTAAACACAATTCTAACAAGAGATTTTCAAGTGGAAACTTCTAAACATCATCTGCCTCTTGTTTTTTTAGATACAAATGTTATCGCTGCTTACTTGCGTGGAGAGTCACCTAGTTCTGAACTATTCTCTCCAGCAGTGATGAAACAAGTACGGTTAGCAATTAATTCAGTAGTATTACAGGAACTTTTTTTCTTAGCAGAGTCTAGTAAAAACCCAGAAATTCTGGATGAAATTCAAGAAGAAGTTAATGTCATACCTGTAAATTTACAGAAAGCTGAAGAATATCTCAAGTATGCGGCAAACCTTCGTAACCGTATAGCCCATTCTAATGATGTTTTAATTCTTAGCAGTGCTGCTGAATGTGACTATTTAGTTACTTATGATAAAGCATTAAGTAAAGCATTAGGTTCTTTATCAACGAGTAAGCCTCAAGTAGTTACACCTGAACAATTATTATCTGAATTGGGAACTAAGGTGTGAAGGTTTATATTGATACGGGTGTTTTTATTGACTATCTCAGTCCGCAAGCTATAGCTGGATCAACTCTCAGAGCTACATCACGTCGTGGACGTGATCCAAAAAAATTATTTGAAGATGCAGAAGAGGTTTTGAAATTAGTTGCTGCAAAACACACAGGTGCTACATCAAGTTTTACCTATTATGAGGTGGAAGAAGCTTTATTTAAGCAACTGACATCTGTTGCTAAGGGTATGACTAATGCTAGTACATTGAGAGTTCTTGCAGCCCGTTCTATTGTACCCCAAACAGTAACTGCCGTTAGGTTTTTTGGAATTAGTGTACTGGATTTAACGGCTGGAATTGTGGAAGCACAGTTAAACAACATGGAACTTTATATTAGGGGAATACGTGCGGCTGATGCACTTCATGTTGCTAGTGCAATTCAGTTTGATGCAGAAGTTGTCATTTCTGTAGATGAGGATATGCTGAAATTAGATGGTGTGATAGTTAACAGCAGTGGTATTCCAATAAAATTCTGTGATACTGATTTAGCATTGAATGTATTGTAAAATACATACTATTTTAGATATAGGTAAAATAGCAAGTAAGCGATCACCCCCAAATCACCCAACATCAGACAATATTACCTTATGATAATGATAAGAATTTTCAATAAACTTTAGAATATTTTCAGAATTGTCCCTACAGTTGTTTATAGTCAAAAACCTTGAATTTCCAGGCTTTAGGATTATTGTAGCCTCAAGAATTCTGGGAACTTGACTAATTGATCAGGTTAAGAGAAACTAAGAATTGACGGAAGTAACTGCTAATCCCATTAATAATTTTCGTAAAGAATTTGAGCTATATATATTGAAAGATGGAACATTATGAACAAACGGCAAGTTTGTTTTTGAGTTCCTTTAGTTATGAAAAATTAAATACGCTAAAGCAGTTAAATTCAAGGGAAACATCGAGGTTGGCGTTTAAAGAATGGAAACATTAGAATTCATAATCTATCCAGATGGTCGGGTACAAGAGAAAGTCACCGGTATTGTCGGTGCTTCCTGTGCTGAAGTAACAGCAGCGATAGAAGCGCAGCTGGGACAAGTGGTAAATCAGCAACCAACCTCAGAATTTTTTGCTAACCACGCTACCCAAGAAACTGGTGTAGCAAACACCCAAACTGCTTTTAGCGACTGGTAAATTTTCCCCAATCCTTATTTTCACTGATTACAAACCGCCATGTCACACTTTAGCCAAATTAAAACCCAAATCCGTAACCTAGAATCCTTACAGGATGCACTGTCCGACTTAGGAATAGACTGGAAACCAGGACCTCGTGAAGTACGTGGTTATCGTGGACAAACCCACCCTGCCGAAGTTACCATTGAGCAAGAAAATGGGTATGACATCGGTTTTCGATGGAATGGTAAAGAATACGAATTGGTAGCAGACTTGCAATATTGGCAGCAGAATTTATCCGTAGATGGATTTTTGCGTCAAGTAACCCAACGCTATGCTTACCAAACAGTAATGAAAGAAACCACAAAAGTAGGGTTTCAAGTTGCTGAAGAACAGAAAAATGCAGATGGTTCAATCCGTTTAGTAGTGCAACGCTGGAGCGCATAATGTCTCAAATGCAGCCTTTCCCAGAAGATTTAGATCATAATCTAGAGAATAGTCCTTCCGGTTTAGAACCAGAATTAGGCGGTTTTTTGCGAGATGAACCAGAACACTCTGGTTTAGAACCGGAACTGGGGGGAGTGCTGCGACAGAGAGGTGTTTATGTGGATGAGATTACTTGCATAGGTTGTAAACACTGCGCTCATGTTGCTAGAAATACCTTTTATATTGAACCAGATTATGGGCGATCGCGTGTAGTTCGTCAAGATGGGGATTCAGAAGAGGTAATT
This sequence comes from Okeanomitos corallinicola TIOX110, assembly GCF_038050375.1. Lineage (NCBI taxonomy): Bacteria > Bacillati > Cyanobacteriota > Cyanophyceae > Nostocales > Aphanizomenonaceae > Okeanomitos > Okeanomitos corallinicola. The sequence goes on from NZ_CP150886.1 coordinate 1,069,073, forward strand.
CAAGAAGCTATAGAGACCTGTCCTGTAGATTGTATTCACTGGGTTGATTATACCGAATTAAAAAACCTAGAAGAAGATCGCAAATATCAGGTAATTCCTGTAGCTGGTTATCCGGTAGACCATGCTGTAGCTACCACAGAAAAACGCCGTAAAAAGCGCAAATTAAAAAACAAACAATCTTAGAAATTTAACAACTTCAATATTCAACAATTAACATTTTTACAGGCTGGTGGGTAACTCCAGCCTTATTTTTTATATCTGGTAATGGGTAATCATTCAGGGGGCGACAAGCAAAGAGTGTCAAAAATTGGTTTTGGAAATGATGGCTTCCCTTGGCAATAAGCTGCCATTTTATCAACAGGGTATGAGGGCTATGATGCTTATCCAGCAACCTCTCTAGCTTCTTTGTCGCCCCCTGAAAGGATAATGTTGAGTATGCAGATTTGTTCTTAATTTCCGTACTACTTCCCCAAACTTAGGGATAATTGAGATAGTAGAAATAACAGATTGTGTAAAACTACAACATAAAATCATCTCAAAATTGATATTCTTAGCTATTTTTAAAGCATCATCTATATCTGCAATGGACAGCACGGAATAATTATGAGAACTTAATAAATTGGCAATATCTAGATAATCAGTATCACCAATATTCGCGTTATCAATGGTTAGAATTAAAATCAATGTCTAGGAATTGGTAATTGGTAATTGGTAATAGATGATTACAAATTACCAGTTGATAGAATATTTACTGTTTCTCCGCAAAGGTTTTCACCTTACCGTCGGGAGTAAAAACTACCCGCAGTCTAAGATTTTGACCAGCTTTATTAGTAGATACAAATGGTTTACCAATTTCAGGCATACCAGTATTATCTATATATTCTCTTGCAGCTTTATTTAATGGTAAAATTCGTTCAATAGTACCATCAATACCTAAAATCAAACTATATTCTAAGGTTGCTGAAAATCCAGATGGAGGTTGCCAATTACTCTGTAAAAATGATCTAGCTTCTGCGATTTGAGGACTATCAAATAATTTATTTTCTTCAGCAGCTATCTTATTAGGTATTGCAGTCTGTTTAGCATTTCGCAACCTAGCAACTAAATCATCACTACTTTTGAAATTGGTAGTTGTACTTGCGGTACTATTACCTCTATTTGATTCCTGTAAATCTGATTGAGCAGATAATTTTTCTGAAGTAAGCGTTTCTAGATTGTTAGGGAAATTCGCTGTAGATTCAGGTATTCTTGATATGTTAGGAGAGTTTGGTATATATGGCTTTGTAGCTTCTGTTCCTGTAGGAATTCGACTAGGTTTAATCAATTCCGAAGAATTTTTTGGTATTGATAATGGGAAATTTTCTGGAGTGATTGGCTGAGTTATGCGTGGTATTGACTGTGTATTTTGTGGTGGAATTTTGATGGCGGGTGCAACTGTGGAATTAGGAAAAGAAAGAGGAGTGGGAATTGTATTCAACTCAGGTAGTGGCGTTACGGAATCTAAATTAGGCAGCTTAATAATCTCACTATTGTCAGGAGGAGTTGGTAAATTTCCAGGAGCATTTAAACCAGCAAATGGTGAAGGTTCAAGAGCAACTTTTTCTGGGGATGATGTAGTATTTGTAGCTGTCTGCTGTTGATTGTTTTTAATATTGTTAGCATATTGCCAAGTTAAGGGAGTTAAACCTATTGCCAATAGCACCATGGCAGCAACAGGTGTCCAAACTGGAAAGCGAAAAACTGGACTTGAATGTGAAGTTTCACTTTTAAGATTTGGTAAAGTTATCACATCAGTAGCATATTCATCTAAAGCAGTTGCTAAATCAAATAATTGTAATAACGTAAGTTTAATTGTAGGGCCTGATGTTTGGTTAGCTAAAGAACCTAAATATAATTTATGAGTTAAATCTTCACTAGCTTCTAAGTAAATTGTCGCTTCTAATATTCCCATTCCAGAAGTGTTTACACTTTTAGATGATAATGGAGTGGGGTTGGGTTCTGATGATTCTGATTGTTCTGATAATTCTGGTTGATGAGAAGTTGTCGTTGATGGTTGGGACTCTAAAGAAGTTAAACAAAAGCTATCTGCTGATTTTTGCAGCAGTTCTTGCACATAATTAGTAACAGCATTACATACAGCTTCGATTTGATCGCGATCGCCCTGAATGGTAATTTTACTTTCTTCGGGTAATGTTGGATCATCAAAGTGTAGTTCAAAGCGGAGTTGATTGAGGACAGTTTGTCCCATCCAACGAGATAAAGGTGAGCTTTGCGCCAAGATTTCTAATGTACAAGTGGGGGGAGTGTAGCGACGAATGACAGAATTTGATCCAGGCATAGCAAGAATGGGAATGGGGACAAAAGAAATTTTCGGATTTTGAATGAGTAATTAAAAATCTCAAATCGTCAATCTAAAATTGTTTTGTAGAACGATCTAGCAAAGTTAACCACAGTCGGCGATGTCCGGTAGGGGCGCTGTAAAACAGCAAATCTACCAGCAATTTTATCGCTAAATTAGTCAGTAAATCTGTGGAGATTGTTTCATCTTCTTCCATCCTTTCCTGATAGGTATTGCAAAAAGCATCTATATAGTCTCCTAGTAAAGCATTCTGGTGTGGTTCTTGATTTTTGGCGGCTATTTTTTCTAATAACCCAATTGCACGGCGAATTAACTCTTGATGTTGTTTAGCTAAATAGCAGGTAATTAAAACTAGCGATCGCGCCTCATCTACATCCAGCTTTTTCCGCCCTCCTTGTCCTTTACGAATCGGGTTAGATTGGCGCAGTCGCCACAATGCAACTCGATCTGGTAATTTTGACTCTAGATGAAGATTTATAGCCGCAGACAACATAGAATCTGAACCAAGACCAGTTAAAGTTTCCAGTGCCAAAAGGATCAAATCTAATTGGGTTTTAATATTGTCCCATGCACCTGAGTTTGGTGTCGGAAATTGGCTTAACTCTTCCCACTGGGAGTTGGATGTGGCTGAATTGGTGGCCGATTGCATAACTTTTAGCATAGGATATCAGGCGAATAATGGCTATTGCTGTTACCTTTTTTGAAACAGACCATTAAGTATGAAAATATTTTACTTTCCATATAGCCTTAAATCAGTTTAGTCAACAGCGGGTATCTTGGTTTTACTTTAGATGAAAATTTCTTGTTGCAATATGAGAAATTCGTGATGTTTTGGTAAAGACTGGGGAAGAGGTGATTGGTGATTAGTGATTAGTAATAATTTATTCTCCTGACTCCTATCCTACATGAGCAATAGTGACACCTGTACCACCATCGGCTTGTTCTGCGCTTTCATAGTGGCTGACTCTGGGGTGTTGTTGCAAAAAGGTTTGAACTCCCTGCTTTAGTTTACCAGTACCGTGTCCATGAATAATCCAAAGTGGTCCTGCGGCTTCTGAAACTGCTTTATCTAAGATATATTCGGCATCAGCTACCCGTTTTCCGCGTAAATCAATGGTATTTTTCGAGGTACGAATGGTTAAGGTTGGCGTTGGTGCTGGTGTGGCTGGGGCTGGTTTTGGTTTATTGATGGGTTCTGCTTTTTGTCCGTCTAAAGACTCTACGTCTTGTAGTTGCACTGTCATTTTCATGATGCCAAAACGCACTGTTAATTCCCCATCGGCATTGGGAGCGGTAATCACTTCGGCTGTTTGTCCTAATTTGGGTATTCGTAAGCGATCGCCTATTTTGGGTATAAACCCTGGTTTGGGTTTGGGTGGCGGTGCTGGTTGATATTTATCAGCAATTTCACTTAATAATTTTGTTGCTTTTTGTGCGTCTTGGGCTGTAGATTTACCTTTTTGTAATTGGCGAATTACTTGGGCAATTTCTCCCTTTGCTTCCTGAATTGCTTTTTGTACCGCTACTTCCTGGGAAGCTCGCAAGTCTTTTTCTCGCTCTTGTAAAACTGTGGCTTTGTGAGAAACTTCTTTGTATAATTTCTCGGCTTGCTTTAATAATTCTTGGGCTTCGGCAGCTTTGGTTTCTTGACTTTTTCTTTGGGCTTCTAATCCAGCAATTACCTGGTTTACCTCATCGGTGCTTTCTCCGACTTGGGTTTTAGCCGCTTCAATCACTTCTGGTTTCAACCCCAAGCGCAAAGCAATGGTTAAGGCGTTGGAACGTCCGGGAATACCCCACAATAAGCGATAGGTAGGTGAAAGGGTAGCTTCGTTAAATTCTACTGAGGCATTTTCAAAGCGAATATCATCATACTTTAAAGCCTTCAATTCCCCAAAGTGAGTGGTAGCAATGGTTAACTGGGCATGATCAGCAAGATATTTAAGTAGGGCGATCGCCAAAGCACTACCTTCTACCGGATCTGTACCTGCTCCCACTTCGTCTAGTAATACTAGGCTTTGGGGTATGGGATGAGGGGGAGAAATATCTTCTTCCTCTGTTTCCTGTTCCCTGTTGCCTGTTCCCTCGCTCAGAGCATTTAAAATCCGACTAATGCGGCGAATATGCCCGGAAAAGGTGGATAAACTTTGTTGTAAAGACTGCTCATCACCAATATCAGCCAAAATCTGACCAAACCAAGGCATTTCCACTGGTTCACGGGCAGGAATAAATAAACCCACCTTAGCCATGACAGCTGCCAAACCCAAGGTTTTTAAAGTTACAGTTTTTCCCCCAGTATTCGGCCCGGTAATTGTGACAACTTTAATATGGGGACTAATCAACAAATCTACGGGAATGACTGGATGTCCCTGTTCATGTTGCTGTTGCCAAACTAACAAAGGATGCCGTAATTGCCGTAAGGTAATAATTTCCTGTGCTTGCGGATCAATAAACCGGGGAGGATTTGCACCAATCCAAAAACTATACCTAGCCTTAGCTGTAGCTAAATCCAAAGTAGTAATTATTGCTAATAACTTTTCTAAATCTGGTTTAACAGCGGCGACTTGTTCAGTTAATTTTCTACGTACAATCTCTTCTTCCGCCTGTTCTCTTTTCACAGCTTGGCGTAATTGGTTGCCCATTTGCACAATGCTGTTAGGCTCAATATATAAAGTTGCGCCACTGGTGGAGGTGTCATGAACAATACCAGGAATTGCGTCTTTTTGCGGAGCTTTGACTGCCAGAACATAGCGATCGCCCCGTTGAGTAATAATCTGTTCTTGTAAAGCGCCGGATTTTACCTGAATGATATTTTGCAGTTTCCGAGTAATTTGGCTGCGTAAACTCCGCAAACTATCCCGAATTTCCCCTAATTTCTGACTTGCGCGATCTGTAACTTGCGCTCTTTCATCAATGCAGCGATGAATTTCTTGTTCTAACTCAGGATAAGTCCGTAACTCTGCTACTAACTCAGTTAAAATAGGTACATCTTGCTGGTTGTCAATTAACCGCCGTAAATTTCGCGCTCCATAAAGAGTCGTGGCGATCGCCAACAATTCCTCCCCAGATAAAATACCTTGTAGTTCGGCTCTTTCCAGGGAGTCACCAATATCTTGAATGCCATCAAAGGATAACCCTGGTGTCAGTCGGCTTTCTAATTGATAGACTTCTTTAGTTTGTGCTAACAACTCCTTGCTTTCCTCTAGAGTTGTGGGGATAGGTAAGGCACGGGCAACTATTGCCCCTAGCTTAGTGGCCGCAAAGGTGGAAAGGTGCTGGCAAAGGCGATGCCATTCTAGTAGTTCTAAGGTTTCGGACTGGATCAAGGCTCTCACATCTAATCTTAAATTATGTTAACAATTATTGACCCTCTGATGATAGTCAGCTAGGTTTTTATATTTCACGGAAAGGCAGAAAGTAAGGAAAAAAGGAGTAGCATTGTGTAATAATACGTAAAAAATGCTATTGTTTTAAATTCTTATTAACTGCGGTTTTTAATTAAAATGACCCAAAATATCAAAAAATCTCTGAAATTTCTAGACTTATTTTGTGGAATGGGTGGATTCCGCATTGCTACAGAAATAGTATGTCAAGAGTTTAATATTCAACCATTATGTGTTTTTTCCAGTGATATAGATCCTCATGTTCAAAAAATCTATGCAGCAAATTTTGGTGAACAACCCACAGGAGACATTACCAAAATAGACACTCAAGATATTCCTGAACATGATATTTTATTTGCTGGTTTTCCCTGTCAACCTTTTAGTATCTGTGGAGATATGAAAGGTTTTGATGATATTCGTGGTACTTTGTTTTTTGATATAGTTCGGATTTTAGAAGCTAAAAAACCTACTGCTTTTGTATTAGAAAATGTCAAACAATTAAAAGGACATAATCAGGGAAAAACTCTACAAAGGATTATGGAAGCTATCAAAGATTTAGGATATCATGCTGATTATCGGGTTTTGAATGCTCTGAATTTTGGTGTACCACAAAAGCGGGAAAGAATTTTTATTGTGGGTTTTCAGGAAGAAGTTAATTTTGTTTGGACAGAGGGTGGTTTAAAAATGAAACCCTTAACCGAAGTTTTAGAAAATAACGTTGATGAATTTTATTATGCTTCTGAGAAAATTAGAAATAATCGGTTAGCCAAACGTCAGGGAAAATCTCATGATTATAAAATGAGTATTTGGCATGAAAATAAAGGTGGAAATATTAGTGTTTATCCCTATTCCTGTGCTTTGAGGGCGGGAGCTTCTTATAATTATTTATTGGTGAATGGGGAAAGAAGATTAACGGAAAGGGAGATGTTAAGGTTACAAGGTTTCCCTGAAGATTATCAAATCATTGGTAGTTATCAAGGGATGAGAAAATTAGCGGGTAATTCTGTTGCTGTTCCTTGTGTTGCTGCTGTTGTGCGTGGGGTTTTGAGTGTGATGTTAGGGAAAGAAATTAATACAAATGCCAATCAAATCTGTAGTCCAAAACAATTAAGTTTGTCCTTGGATATCTGAATATATACATTAATAATATGAGAGAGATATGTCTACCGTTAAAATTGCAAAAGAAAGATTAGATAGTATTATCAAAAAAGCAAGAGTAGACTTTTACAAGCCTATTCAAATTGCAGAGGTTTTGAGGTATTTACGCCTGATTGGTGATATTGATATTACAAATATTAATACATACCAAAATCCCTCAATTCATTGGCGTAATACAGTTACAAAACGTTTATTAGGAAAAATTTCGACATCTTCAGCAAGATACCAGCATGATGTGTGGAATTTGAGTGCAATGTACCCAGAATTACTTTCTATTCTAGACAATGAAAACAAACGCACTAATGGATGTGTTGAGCGTTATATTTATTTAAAGTTCAATGAAAGACAAGAAACTGTTGGAAGTATTATTTCTTTTATAGAAAACGTGTCACCACAAGATTTTAAATTGAGTGTTTTACTAGACAAATTTATCAAAGATATTCAAGTAAGACGCAGCATTGACAAAACTTATGAAATCATTACCTACAGCCTTTTTGAAACAATTGTCGTGGCTCTTGGTGCAACAATTAAAGTTAGTATTCCTTCAAGCAGCAAAGAGTTACTTGCAGAATTTTCAGATTTGGTATGTGTTTTGCTGGGCTTAGAAATAGGAAAAGAAAGCTGGGAATTTCCTGCTCATATATATCGTGTAGGTGTTACAAATGCAGCTGATAGAGGCTTGGATATGTGGACTAACTTCGGTCCGGCAATTCAAGTTAAACACATGACACTGAATAAAAATTTAGCTGAAAAAATTGTTGATCAAGTAGAAAGTGATAATATTGTGATTGTATGTTGTGATGCAGATGCAGAAGTTATAGAAGTTATCACTAAACAAATTAGTTGGGGACAAAGAGTTCGTGGTATTGTACGTGAGTCTGAATTAATTAACTGGTATGAGCGTTGCTTGCGCGGTAAGTTTTCCAGTCAAACAGCACAACCTCTTATGAATCGTTTAGTAAATAGTTTTAAAGCAGAGTTTCCACAAGCTAGTGCTATGATAGATTTTTTAGAAGAGCATGAATATCTTTCAATGTCTGTAGACAAGGTTTGGGTGACAGACATTGATATAAATTTTTAGTCAAAAAATATAGCAGATTCTTGATTTAATCATTCACCAATTGCGTTAAATGCTTGAGAATACCCAGCACATCATATAATTCATTTCCAGGATTACGCATTAAAAAACCTTTTGATAAAGCATAACGAGGTGGATTTCCTTTGACTAATTTCACAAAAATGAACTCGCTACCTGTAGCAATCATCCCAAAACTCGGTTTATCAGGATAGGGATTACCTAACATATAAGAAAGAATTTGTGCAAGTCCTTCTTCAATAGAAAAAGAGGATTTTTTTGATTCAATAATCATCACCCAAAATTGATCTTTCAAAACTAAAATATCCATTCTACCTTTGATGATTACGTCTTCATTTGGTACAGCAATATCTATAGATTCTTCTGATTTTACATAAAAAGGAGATAAGTAAAAATCACCAATAAAAAGGATTGGATCTACAATTGCCATCCGAACAACATCTTCTAGCAATGGGGGATAATTGAGCAGATTCAAATAACCAGCTTTCACTTTGTCTAAAAGTTGTTTATCTAAATCCGTAATTTCTGGTAATTCCTCTTGCCATTCTGGAAAGAATTTTTCATCTAAAACTAATTCAATCCCAAAGTTATCAATTAAGTACCGTAAATCAATATCTCTTGATTGGAGTGTCTTTGCCATAATTTGGAAATAGATAATGGGTAGTTTTTCGTTTAGTATAATTATATGCTAAGAAGATTAACGGAAAGGGAGATGCTAAGATTACAAGGTTTCCCTGAAGATTATCAGATTATTGGTAGTTATCAAGCTATGAGGAAATTAGCGGGTAATTCTGTAGCTATTCCTTGTGTTATGGCTGTTGTACGTGAGGTTTTAAATGCAATGCTGGGAAAAGTATTATAGGGTGTGTGAGAACAAAGTTTACAACCCACCCTATATATAAATCTAATCGGCCTTAAACCTAGCCAACAATTCCTGACGAGAAAGATTAGATAAATTCAGTAACAATTGCGTTCTCTCAGTTAAAGAAAGTTCCATCATTTGATTGACAACAGTAGATAATTCCTCATCTAAATTACCAAAACGTACTGCTAACAAACTCTCTACCATTAAACGCTGTCCATCTACTTGTCCTTCCTGTCTTCCTTCCTGTCTTCCTTCCTGTCTTCCTTCCTGTCTTCCTTCCTGTCTTCCTTCTTCTATTCCTTCTTGTTTCCATGCTTCCCGTTGTTTGATATACGCTGGTGATAAACTCATAATTAACTCCTTAACTTCTTCATCGTTGACACTACTATTCAATTCTAAGTTTTTACGCCAAGATGCAAACATTTCTACTAATTTATCCCATTTTTCATCTCCATTCGAGAGTTGAACTACTGTGCTGATAGCTTCTGTTTGAGTTCTACCTTTTCCTAGTACCCTTAACCATAGTGTATCTTCTGTGATGGGTAACTGATTAATAGCAACTATAGCCGCTTTTAATAATTTTGGCAGAAAATAAACTCCTTTTTCCCATCCTTCTTTTGCAGTCGCTCCAAAACCTTCAAGGATTCTTTCTGAACAGGTTGGTGTTAAAATCCATAAATATGGTGATTCTGCTGCTGATAAAGAACGTTTTTCTCTTTTTGCTTCTCGCAATAAATCACTCTGTACACTATACAATTTTAACAAACAACTTCTAATTTCTACTTCATTAGGAGCATTACGGTAAGGTTCAAATAAACAGCTTGTAACTGCCATTTTTCCTAATATTCCTAATTCTGAATTGATAGATGTACTTGTCGGTACAAACCAAACATCTATTTCTTGTACTTCGCTTTTGACATCTTTGCTAGCTGTCACACTACCTAGTGGTGTTAATATTTCCTCTAGATATTCTTTTGCTAGTTGATCATGGAGTTGTCTGGTCATAAAATTAAGTCAAAGTCTGATATTTATTCAATTTATTATTTAATATCTATTCTAACTGAAGATGACTAATAAATAATTTATCAATTATTCAAGTAGTAACTGATGACCTTGTTATCATGCTATAAAATTAAATTTATCTATTTTGTTAATATTCTTAATATTTTTTATATCAAGTATCTAAAATTGTTAATTAATCCTAAAAAAATAGATATTTAATATTGACATTTATTGATAAACAGGCATAGGATAAATACAGATGCTCATAAAAATACCTGCTAAAGAATATCTTGCAGGAGAAAATATGCTGTTTAGTCCAGCTAACTTACCTTATTGGATTTTCCTGGCTACGGGAATAATACTTTTCCTATTGATGATTTTAATAGGAGGAGATTCAGAATTAGATACTGATGCAGATTTAGATATAGAAGCTAACATTGATTTAGGGTTTGGAGAACTTCTAGCATGGGCTGGTATTGGCAAAGCTCCATTAATATTAATGTTGGCAACTGATTTAAGTTTGTGGGGTGTGATTGGTTGGATGTTAAATGTTTGGTGGGGAGGAAGTAATCAAAATCAACCATTTTCATTAATAGCGATCGCCATTTTTTTGATATCTTTAATTATCAGTTTATTTCTAGGTAAATTGATAGCTAAACCCATCAGTAAAATGTTTGCTGAATTTAGTGAAGATGCGAGTAGCGATCGCCTAATTGGTTGCATTGGTACTGTGAGTTCTGTTTATATTCCCGCAGAAAATATCAATAAAATTGGTCAAGTTGATATTTTCGATTCAAAAGGTAATTTTTTAACTCTTAATGCTGTTATTCCAGAATGGGCAACTATCGCTCCACAACGAGGAGAAAAAGTCATTGTCCTTGAAATTAAACAGCAGAATTATCTAGTGATCGCCAAGGATAGTGTAGATGAAGAACATTGGTTAAATAACTCAGAATCTAAATATCAAAATTAATTTAAGGACAAGAAAAATGCTTTTTTGGTTAACATTTATTCAGGCTCTACCAACTGTTGATACTCAACAAATATCATCATTACAGTTACAATCAGAAACAGAATATTCAACCACAATTCATCCTAAATTTCCCATTTCTACTCAACCGACTTTAGCCCAAATTAACGGGGGAATTGTATTTCCGGGTGTGATAGTTTTTTTGGTGATCTTACTGTTATTAAGTCTGTTTGCTTACACCAGAGTTTATGTAGTCACACCCAATAACGAAGCATTTGTGAGAACTGGAGGATTATTTACTAAGAAGAAATCGGTAATTCTCTATGGTGGTTGTATTGTTTTACCAGGTTTTCATCAATTAACTCGTGTACCTTTACGAGAAATGTCTATTGATGTAGAACGCACTGGAAAACTAGCAGTGAGAACCAAAGATTACCTGAGAGCAGATATTAGAGTTACATTTTATGTATGTATCAATGCCTCAGAAGATGATGTCTTAACCGCAGCGGCAAGACTATCTCAAAATGGGACAAAAATCACACCTAATGATATCAAAGATGCCTTAGAAAAAAGGGCTGATGATGCCATTAGAGCGGCTGCGAAAACAAAAGATTTAGCAGAAATTGATTCCGATAAATTAGGTTTTGCACAGGAAGTTTTGAATTTAGTAGGAACAGATTTAAAGAAAGTAGGATTAACTTTAAATAACATTGCCATTTCGGAAATCTTAGAAAGTGTTACCTACGATCCTGATAACTTTTTTGATGCTCAAGGTGTGCGGTTACGAACGGAAATTATCCAACGTTCTATTCAACAAAAAAGAGAAGTAGAATTAGCTACCCAAGTAGCAATAGAACAAAAAGAACTAGATGCTCAAAAGCGATCGCTACAAATTGCCCAAGAACAAGAAAGTGCAAAATTAGCTCAAAAATTGCAAGTTGAAGCCATGAAAGCACAACGAGAAAGGGAAATTCAAGAAGCGAAAGATCGAGAAGCTGCGACAGTACAAAGAACCAAAATCTTGCAAGAAAAATCCGTGGAAGAGGAAGAAATTCGCAGAAAATTAGGTTTACAACAAAGTCAAATTGAAGCGGATATTGCTTTAGAAGAACGGAATAAACAACTCAAAGTAGCCCAAGCATTACAAAAACAAGAAGCAGAAATAGCCGAAATTTCCCGTCAACAAAGTGTGGAATCTGGTAAACTGAAAGCACAAGTACAAATAGTAGAATCAGAAAGATTAGCGAGAATAGCGCAGGAAGATGTAGCTATAGCAATTGCTAATAAAAAACGGGAAAGTTTTGTAGCCCAAGCGGAACAAGCACAAGCGGAAGAGTCGGTAAAAACTGCCAGTGAAGTTGAAAAAGCGGAACGGGAGAAACGCCTATCTATTATTGTTGCCGAAAGAGAAGCACAGGAACGGAGTATTGGCGATCGCAACGTTGTGGAAATTGACGCTTTCCGTCGTCGTCGTCAAGCAGAAATTGCCCAGGAAGCAGCGGAATTAGAAGCAGAAGCAATTCGTATTCTTGCCGATGCAAATCGTGATAAAGACTTAGCAGAAGCTGAAGGTATTCAAGCTAAAATTACAGCGGAAAATAGCATTAGTAATGCTAATTTAAGTGCCAAAATACTCACCACGATTTGGCCAGAATTAGCAGAAAAACTCCCAGAAATCATGACCGCTTTAGCACCACAACCAGGAGTTTTAGGAGATACTCGCATTTATTCTTTCCCCGGTGCAAACGGTAATAACGGCAGTCAAGATATAAACAAGTTGTTATTATCAACTAGCGGACTTTCTTTAATTAACACCCTCTTGGAAGATGGGAAATTAGGTGATTTAATTGGGCAAGTTAGTCAAGCAGTAAATAATCAAAATAATCACTCAGTTACAACATCTAGTTTAAATAATCAGGATCAACAAGTTAATTGATATTTCAATTAATACCCAGATCCCTGACTTCTTCCAAAAGTTAGGGATCTACTCAATGTTAAAATATTGATTAACTAGCAGTTTTTTCTTGAATTAAAACATAGGGTTCAACAATTAAAGCATTAAATCTTTTAGCGCGATCGCTGTTCCAATTTCCTAACTGTTCTGGTGTGGGTTTAGTTAGCAATTGTTCATCAATCCAATTTTGTACAGCAGGAAGATTATCACTAGCGATCGCTTCTCCCACATCCAATATATCTAAACCATCTGTGACAACAATTATTGCATCCCTTTGAGCGTGGGGAACTAACCAATCCCATTCTGCTTCATCTAAGTTTGCTTTTAATTGTTCTTTCAAATCCGACATAATTTTTCACAATTTTTTTATTATTATAATATTGATTATACATAAAGTTGTGAACTTTTAGTCATTAATTGTTAGTCATTTTCACGCCAACTTACTTATCTTCCTAAGTCGTGCATTTGATTAATTACATCTGCACATTTGTTAGTAACACTTTCTAATTCATCCTTTCTTGTGGAAGTTGGTGCATCAATTAATTCACCAATTCTAATAGTCATCGGAACTTTACGAGGAATAGGCGAACCTTTTTGAAGCACCTTTTCACTTCCCCATAAACTCACCGGTAATAAAGGTGCTTTTGCTTTTGCTGCTAACAATGCAGCACCTCTTTTAGGGTCATGAATACGACCATCTTCTGTCCGAGTTCCTTCTAAGAACACACCCACAGCCCAACCGTTTTCTAAATATTCCAAAGCGGCTCGAATAGCCCCACGGTCAGCACTACCACGACTAACAGGATAAGCACCGTATAATTTAATTGCTTGGGCTAAAACAGGCACTTTAAATAATTCTTCCTTAGCCATGTATGCAACTGGCCGACGGATGCAATTAGCAACTATGGGAGGATCAAAGTAACTTGCATGGTTACTGACTACCACCACAGAACCAGTTTTGGGGACATTTTCCACCCCATAGATTTTCCCCCCAAAGTAAGCGTGTAGCATGGGGCTAACTACTGACCACTTGAAAGCGTGGTAAAGTGCCAAACTAATAAAGGGTTCGCGTTCTCTGGTCACGGATAATAATTTGAATAGGACTATGGTCTAGGATAAGCTATGGCGATCACTTTGCGTTAGTCAAACCCATCATTTAGAAACACCAAAGTACATTTCAGGTACATAAATTACAAAGTATTCAGAAGAAAGCCTCATGCTCAGAAACTTTCAACCTTCTGTTCCTACTACCTAATTCTCTGCTGCATTCTTAATCGCAGAGTCTTGATCTGGAATCAGACAGTTTACGGACTTGTTTCCAGACCAATCTGTAAAAGTATGATCATCTTTGTAATGTCGGGGTGTGGTTAGCATCAATTGCCATGCCTGACCAGCACTCAATAAATTGAAACGCTCAGGATAATATGTTTTTAGCAAATCTTGTACCATTGGCGCATAATCTGAATTTAATCCAGGGAAAATATGATGCTCGGTATGGTAAGAAAAGTTAAAATGTAATAGATCAAATAGTGGATGAACCCGTATAGAAAGACTATTGATCAACACATCATTTACCTTGGTCATGGGGCATAACAAATGATTCGTATAGATATAAAAAATTACACCTGCATAACCTATCCAAATTGGTAAAAAGTAACTGAGGAGAAGTTTGAGAGGATGAAATTCCAGACAAGTTAAAATGCTGGCATGAATGCCAATAATGATTAATAACTCTAGAGCAATTGTCCGTCTTTCCTTCTCAGTTACAGTAAAAGCCACTACCGGGTATTGGGTTTTGCCATTATTAAAAAATAACACTGAGGTCAAATTACGAAATGCGTGAACTCCCCAAGCATGACCCATACCAATTACTAATAAGATGGAATTAACTTCAGCCGAAGGAACAAAAGCATTCTGAATCCATTTCCCCCAAGTTTTAGGTTGACTATCTAAATAATTGCGATCAGGATCTTGCAAAGAATTGGTTTTATTGTGATGTTCTCGGTTATGTACTGCTTTCCATAAAGTTGGTGGCATCCATAACATTGTTAGTCCCAATAAACTAATTACTTTCTTCAACCAAGGATTTCTAATTGTGCGGCTGTGTAATAAATCATGGGTGCTAAAAAGAAGGACAATCACACTATTACCCATCACTAATGACAGTGGTAAATAAAGCCAAATAAAATACCACTTCCAATCATCCAGATGATTGGCAATTCCCCAACCCATGATCAAAATTGCTAGATTAATTAACAAAATAAATACTTTATTTTTGTCAGGTAAAAATGCCTCTGTTGGTAGTAAAGGACGCAACTTTTTAGCATAGTCAGCTTGCGTCATCCAAATTGTTTGATTGACAGTATTCATGAAGATTGTTTTTTTGAAAGGGATATTATGCTGGATTTTCAGTAATGTTCAGGAAGTGTAAGCTTGATTTTTATAAATTACATGGCTTTAATTCACAGCTAAACAGCAAAGTAAGAGAACCTTGTTCGGGAAATACCCACGCAGTTTTTGTTATTTGTCCTTATTCGTCAGTAGTTAGTTATGGGGCTAACCACCAAACACTTAAAAGCGTGGTAAAGTGCCAAACTAATCAAGAGTTCGCGTTCTCTGGTCACGGATAATAATTTGAATAGGACTATGGTCTAGAATAAGCTATGGCGATCGCTTTTTGTTAGTTAATTGGGGTAAATTTAAGACTTGAACGGGTTAAATGATATATAAATTGTTAATATCTTCTGTTTACAGTAGTCTGTGACAAGCCAGAGCTTTATTTATAAAATAGACATTTCCGAGAATTAAATGCGCGTGAATTAAAACTCTTGTAGAGGCGTTTTATTGATGTACTTTTATTTTATAGTAGAAGTTAGGACTCAAAAGAATAATAAATATTAGCAATAACTAATTACCGATGACAAATGACAAACCTATTCAACGTTTACCTCTTCAACGTTGGCAAATTGCCCCAGCAAATATTGAATTAGCCGAAAAACTAGCGAATGTAAGTAATATATCCCCCATTATCAGCCAGTTGTTAATTAATCGGGGTATGGAAACACCAGAAACAGCAGCAAAATTTATCAATCCTGAATCTTTAAATTTACCTTCTCCTTGGGAAGATTTCCCAGATTTAGCTATCAGTGTAGAATTATTAGAAACTGCTATTACTAATCAAGAAAAAATCGCTATTTGTGGTGATTATGATGCCGATGGTATGACTAGCACGGCTTTATTATTACGCAGTCTCCGCGCTTTAGGTGCAAATGTTGATTATGCTATTCCCAGTCGGATGCACGAAGGTTATGGTATTAATCAACGAATTGTGGAAGAATTCAAAAGTGAAGGTGTAGGTTTAATTCTCACGGTAGATAATGGTATTGCTGCTTTTGAACCGATTGCTAGAGCTAAAGAATTAGGCTTAAAAGTTATTATTACAGATCATCATGATCTTCCCCAAAATTTACCTCCTGCTGATGCAATTCTCAACCCGAAATTAATCGCCGAATCTTCCCCTTACCGTGGTGTAGCTGGTGTAGGAGTTGCCTATATTTTAGCTGTCTCTTTAGCCCAACAAATGGGAGAGTTAAAAGGTTTAGTTAAACCCATGTTGGCTTTATTTACATTAGGAACTATTGCTGATTTAGCTCCTTTAACTGGTGTAAATCGGCGGTGGGTAAAACGGGGTTTAAAGTTATTACCTAAATCTACTGTACCCGGAGTAGAAGCTTTAATTCAAGTTGCTGGAGTCCAAGCAAGTGAAGGGGAAAACCATCAAAATCCTAAAAATTCTAAATCTTTAAAACCTGATGATATTGGTTTTCGCTTGGGTCCCAGAATCAATGCTATTGGTAGAATTGGCAACCCGCAAACTGTGATAGAATTGCTAACTACCGATGATATAGGAATTGCTCTAGAAAGAGCAATGCAGTGTGAACAAATCAACTCTGAACGTCAAAAAATGTGCGGAGAAATCGAACAGGAAGCGATCGCACTGGTGGAAGATTTATATGTAGAAAATTTACACAAAGACAGGATTTTAGTTGTTATCAAAGATAATTGGCATCATGGAGTAATTGGTATTGTCGCTTCTCGACTATTAGAACGTTATGGAGTTCCAGTTTTTATTGGTACTTTTGAAAATGACAATATGATTCGTGGTTCCGCGCGAGGAATACCGGAATTTAATGTATTTGATGCTTTAGAATATAGTCATGATTTGTTAGGTAAATATGGAGGACATAAAGCCGCGGGAGGATTTTCTTTACCAGTAGATAATTTACCAGCTTTGCGATCGCGTTTATCGGAATTTGCTAATCAATGTTTAGAAATTCAACACCTCAAACCTTTACTAAAAATAGATGCTCAAGCAAATTTTAATCAAATTAATCAAGATTTATTCCAACAATTAAATATTCTCCATCCTTGCGGGATTGAAAACCCAGATCCTGTATTTTGGACTCCTGATGTTCAAGTAATTCAACAGCAAACTGTGGGTAAAAGTAGAGATCACCTGAAAGTAATCTTAGCTCAAACTATAGATAATCAAAGATATGAAATTAAAGGGATAGCTTGGCGTTGGGGTGATTATTTTCCCCTACCAACAAGATTAGATGTTGCTTATAAACTACGGGAAAATAACTTTAATGGTAACAATAATATTGAAATGGAATTAGTTGGTGTCAGACTTCCCCAACAGGTGGAAAAATTATTTACTACACCAAAATTTTCTCAACCGACAAAATTTGCATATAAACAACGTGAATACACCTGTGGAATTTATCAAAACGGTGCGGATTCAGAATTAAGAATTAAAAATAGCGCAGGTAAGGTATTAGTTATGCAGCCAGAAAATAAACTAGGTTTGTTAGGTGTCAATCGTGACAATGCCAAAGCAGTAGATTTATCTTTACCTCAATATGATGGTATTATTCAAGCTGCTATTCAGGCTTTATCCGGGAATAGGTGATAGGTGGCAGTAAAGAAGTTTTTACCAATTACCCATCACCCACTACCTAATTTACAGGTTGCCTTTACGAAACGCGAGAACAAAAATTACAGCAGGTCCTGCAATTACAATCAATCCTACACAGGTTAATTGAAACACTACTTCCCAATTAACATTAGCTAAAGCTTCCATTTTTCCTCCAAGCTGTTTTAAAAAATTTAATAACTCAAGTGCAAAGCCCGCCATAGATCATATCTGGATCGGGGCAGCTATTTTTAAGTTACTTAACAAAATTATAGGAAAATACATGAATATGTAAACTAGGTCATTGGGTTATTCATTTCCCCCTTGTCCCTGACTGAATTCTTGAACTCTCAGAGGTAAATTATGGCTACTTGGCAATGTGTAAAACAGTGTGGTGCTTGCTGTCATCTTGACCCGACAGAGCGCCCAGAATTGGAAGAATATCTCACTCCAGAGGAACTAGGACTTTATTTGAGTATGGTGGGTGAAGATGGCTGGTGTGTGAACTTTGACCAAGAAACGAGAGAATGTACCATTTATGCAGATCGTCCTCGTTTCTGTCGGGTGCAGGTAGAGACATTTGAAGATATGTTTGGCATTGAAGCGGAAGAACTGAACGATTTTGCTATTGACTGCTGTCATCAACACATTGAAAGTATTTATGGCGATCGCAGTTTAGAGCAAATCCGGTTTAATCAAGCGGTTGGGTTTTAATTTAAATTTGAATTTAAATTTGAACTAGAATTTAAATTTTAAATTTTTACCTGTAAAAGTTGCAATTTATAACAATATTATGAGAAAATGAGAACAATATGAAAATAACTTAGTGACAGGACTAACACCTGTGAAACTTGACTCTAAAACTGTGAGTATTACTGAAATTGAAACCCAGTCCCCAACAAAAGAAAATACTGATCATCCTCAACACAAAAAGCAGGAATCAGTCTGGATGGTGTTGGGAACAACCTTTATTACAATATTTTTAGCGGAAATTGGTGATAAAACTCAACTATCCACCCTATTAATGAGTGCGGAATCCCATGCACCTTGGGTAGTTTTCCTGGGTTCAGCAGTTGCTCTCATCACTACCAGTTTACTAGGTGTTTTACTTGGTGGTTTTATTGCCAGTAAACTCAGTCCTAAAACTGTAGAAAAATCAGCAGGGGTAATCTTGCTATTGATTTCCCTGATGTTGGTGTGGGATGTAATTCAAGGTTAAATATTCAAATCTCAAACTCATACTCTCTGCGCCTCTGCGTGAAATAATCAATTCACACCTTCACTCACCAACACTCAAAATTTTATCAATCAAACCTATGGAATGGAATCTTTTAGGACTAAGCTTTATTACGGTTTTTCTCTCAGAATTAGGAGATAAAAGCCAGTTAGCAGCGATCGCATTATCTGGCCAAGGTCAATCTCGTAAAGCTATATTTTTTGGGACAGCAGGTGCTTTAGTATTAACCAGTTTACTAGGAGCATTAGCGGGGGGAGCAGTTGCAGAATTCCTTCCTACCAGGATTTTAAAAGCGATCGCTGCTTTAGGATTTGCAATTTTAGCCATTCGTCTACTGTTACCCGGTAAGGAAGAAGAAACCGAATGAAGGATTGAGAACGCATTTACGAGAATTTGGTTTTATAATGCTTGTGCTGCTTAATCAACATGAATTAGTTTTTTTGTCAATGCGTAACTCCTATGTATCTATATTTGTAACTTGCAGCCATAAAGACTACATTTTTTCTTTAAAACTACCACTATTGAGCATTTTATAGTTCCAAAAAACATAGACAAATATCTCATGCCTTTCATTTGTCGGGAATAACCCCGACAGGGCGAACTACAACGCCCTCTATCCCTAGACTAAATGCTGTCGGGACTACTTTACGTAAAATATTCAAACTACCATTGACATCAGCATGAATCAATAAACCATTACCTGCTCTATAAAGTTTAGTTTTGATTCTGCGACCACTAAATTTCACTTCTTTCGAGTCAACTTTGCCATAAGTAGGAATCACATCTTGGTCTAAAAAAGAAGCTACAGAAGTGTAGGACTCCTCAGAAACCAATACATTTATTCCCACTAATTTCGCTTTATAACTCAACTGCTGTACAAATCGGCTATGAGGAATACAAACAAAGTTTTGATTATTTCTACTGCCCAAATTCCCATTCTGTTTCCACAAGGAATTTTGACCTATTACTAAAGTCCCAATCCCACACTTGACTAAATGGTTAATAATTAAGCGACTGGCTTTATGCAGATAATCATCTACTCGAAAATTCCGTTTTTTAGTTAAACTTTGTAGTCGTTTAGAGGTCTTTTGATGTGCAGGTAGTAAAGATTGTAAATTGGCTTTTCTTTGATTATAATAACGATTAATTGATTTGATAATCCGCCCGGAAACCAGAACTGGTATAAATCCCGGCTGGTTTGATGTTAAGGTTGCTAGATTATCTATTCCTAAATCAATCGCTGCTATGGAATTAGGGTCTAAACCATAATCTGTTTCCTCTTTTTCATAGACAACTTCTACTACATAATGGTCAATCTTGGGGACAATTCTTACTTGATTGAGATAACAATAGTCTACTTTTGTAGGAATGTGAATCTGTGTTTGTGACAGATGAATCAACCCAGATTTCATTTTGGGTTTACTCACTGCTTGGGCTGTATAAACTAATAAATGTCTACCTTTTTCTTTGTGTTTATATTTAGGTAATTTCGGTCTACCTAAAAATTTGGATTTATCTTCTGCATAAGCTTTAATTGCTGCAAAAAAACTTAACCAGTTGCGATGTAGTCCTAATAATACTTGTTGGGCAACTTTGGCTGGTAAGACTCGGTATGGTTCTGTCGCTTTTAACTGTTTTGCTAAACAATTGTAATCGAGGTATTTTTGAGTAAAGATGAAACTTTGGCGAATATGGAAGTTAGCATAATTGTAGAGGTTTTTGGCAGCAAAACATAATTTATCAATCTCCTGATAATGGGGATGATTTCTTTGAATGATATGCCGCTCGACTACTTGCATACACTAACTGGTTTCTATGAATATTCGCCCATATATACTAACATATCTTAGATCTGATAATGCACAAAATTCTTGCTCAGTTCTCTTTGCACAAGAAAGTCTATATGAGTTATTTTAGCTGACTTCTGTGTGATTAATGACTATAGATGACTATATTTGTCTATAAATTCGGCGAAGTTTACCAATACTTTCGATGAAGTAGATATATTTTTAGATGGGGCAAACGTGGAAAGATTTAGCTAAAATGATTAAACAACAAGAACAAGCACAACAGGCACAGTTTATTGTTGTCAGTTTGCGTCGTCCGATGATAGAATCAGCCGAACGCACAATTGGCGTAACTCAAGCTAGAGGTGCTTATACTCAGGTTTTGGGTATTAAGTTAAGTGACAGGTGACAGGGAACAGGTAATAAATTGATTAATTACCCAATACCCAATACCAAATTACCAATCACCTTAATTTTCTGTTAAAAATAGTTTATAGATAAACAGGATTCGAGATTGCCTACGGCACGCTAAGCGAACAGGACGACCTACTATAATGACCTCCGAGCAAATAATTAGACGTTCCGATATATTAAACACCCAAGTAATCACCCGCGATAATGGCAAAAGGCTAGGTATCGTGAGTCAAGTGTGGGTTGACATTGATCAAAGAGAGGTTGTGGCGCTTGGTTTGCGAGACAGCCTCATCTCTATCTCTGGTCTACCTCGTCAAATGTATCTTAACAGTATCAATCAAATCGGTGATGTGATTTTGGTTGATAATGAGGATGTGATTGAAGATATTGAAGTTGAAAGCCTTAGTAATTTGATGAACTGGGAAGTCATCACCGAAACTGGCGAAGTGTTAGGTAAGGTGAGGGGCTTTAAGTTTGATGGTGAAAGCGGTAAAATTTACTCTATAGTCATAGCCTCTTTGGGAGTTCCCCAAATACCCGACCAATTTTTGAGTACCTACGAAATCTCAATAGATGAAGTTGTTAGTACCGGACCTAGTAGGTTAATTGTCTTTGAAGGTTCGGAAGAAAGGGTAAATCAACTAACAGTAGGCGTTTTAGAACGTTTAGGTATTGGTAGAGCGCCTTGGGAAAGAGACTTAGAAGAAGAATATGGTTATTCTGCACCACGGACAGTTTCCCCAGCTAACCAACTACCCAGTGGAGTACCATTAGAACCCCCCCGGCCTAGAGTCCGCACTCCTGAACCTGTAGTACAGGAAGAAGAATGGACAGAAGACTATATAGAAGAAGAAAGACCCCAGCGTAGAACAATGGAAGCCCGTTATTACGAATCCATACAATACGAAGAGGAACAGGAAGAAGAAGATAACTGGAGTGAAGCGACATATAAAGATAGATATCAAGAACCTCCAAAAAGATATGAACCTCAGCCTATCAACAACACATACTCTGACGAATATGATGAATATGATGATGATGTAGAAGGTGATGCTTGGGAAGATGCACCCAAACCTGTGAATATTCCTAAAAAGGTGAAGGAAAGACAAGTGGAATACGAAACAGAAGACGGATATTAAGTTTTTTGCACCCCCTCTACTACTATTCAGAGGGGGTTAATTATTCAAATTTGATGTGGTTTGAGTGGGACAAAGCGAAGAATTTAATCAATATCTGTTAATATTTGAAATCACGATTTTTATATTTTTAAAAACTTTACTTATTTACCTTTTTATATCATTAACAAACTGATGACTAATTAGGGTTTGCTGATAAAGTCTTGTCGTGGAGACAGGTGACAGGTGACAGGTGACAGGTGACAGTTTCAAGAGTTGGATGGGAACTATTTTTCCTTGAAGCAGGAATTAAATGCAAGGTTTTTCAGTTCTCACCTCATCAAAGCTTGCATTTTTTGAAAGTCAAAATCGCTAAAATCGTTTACCTGTAATGTTTTGAGATTTATTCAGCAAGCCCTAATTAACTGGTTTTAATGTAGAAGTTGGTTGTGGTGAAATTTCTGAAGCAGGAACACCCATGAAGAAAATTAGCAATACTAAAACAAATGCTGCAAATGCTCCTGTTGCTTTCACCTGAGTTTTATTCAAAGGGATTTTTGCTTCTAAACCAAGTTCACCTGAAAATAAATAACCTGCTATCCCAGCAAATGTTGCTGCTAAAAATCTCACAATAGCTAGAGTACCACCTGTCATTAGTCTAGGATTGAGAACTAAGACAATAAAAGTAGTTAATACTCCTAAAGCCATAGCTAAAGCAATACCACGTTCAGCAGAAGAAATAGTTTGTTTTGGTTGTTTTTGTGGTTCTGGTGTTTCTGGTGGTGTCATGTCATTTCGCTTTGGTTGTGGTGATGTAGTTCTATTATATTCTCCAAGTCTGTAGTTTTCTTTTTTAGATTCAACACCATTTAACAAATCCCGTGCATCAAAAGTTTCTGTAAGTCCTTCAGGAATAAAGGGTAAACTCTTCTCTGCATAAATAAGTAAGTTTTGATAATCTGCAAAAAGATGAGGATGTCCGGGAATTGGTACTTTTTCCTTTGCTTGCAAACCTTTGAAAGTTTTATGAATAGCATCAAATTGAGAACGAATTATTGCTAATAGTTCTTTGCGTGTGGAAATATTACCACTAATAGAAATAAAGATTTTCCGGTCTTCCTGGTCACTTTTGATTAATGCTCGACTATCTCTTTCTCTTAACACAATACCACTCCTCCACCAAGTTTGCTTCTCGGCTTTGTGGTGCATTCTCACAATAAAACGAGAGATAATACTACCAGGTAAAACATTATAATGATATTGAAAACCTAAAACATTTTCCCATTCCCCAGTTGCAGGTTCTTCTTTCGGTAACAAATCAGGAATTAGATATCTATCCCTATCATCTAATAGAAAACAAAGTTCAAACTTCTGCATCATTTCAATAATGAATTGTTTTTTATTGTCGGGATATTTAGAATTATCTAAAATTCTTTGTAGTTGTTGATATTGTAAAATCCCCCGAAATTGAGTCATGAGCAGATTGTCATTGAGAATTTTGTACACACCATTTGTTACCCATTCTGGATTGAGAACAGAAGTATCTTGTACGCGGGGGTCTTCACGGAAATTGAGAACTATTCCTAAGCGATGCAGTAATTCAATTAGAGTAGATTGTTTAATTTCTTCGGTAATTTTTTCTTGCAGACAAATACTTTCATATTCATGATAAGCAATGTAATCCTTTTTCATTTCTTCCAGTTCTTGTTTCACCAGAAACCAACTGAGGGGTAATAAATCATAAATATCTTCTAATTTATCAATTTCGCGTTTAATGATTGATAATAATTTTTCTACACCATCTCCGGTTTTACTGGATATAGGTACTATTTCTTTAATATTTTTGTATTTATTAAGTAAACCCTTTTGGTCAATATCCAATGGATGCTCATCAGTTTTATTCCCCACTAGGATAATTGGAGAATTACCACCAAAGCTTTGAATCATTTTCAGCCAGTATTCCAGTCTATTTTGGTTTTCATCTTCACGAGCATTAAT
Organism: Okeanomitos corallinicola TIOX110; assembly: GCF_038050375.1. Lineage (NCBI taxonomy): Bacteria > Bacillati > Cyanobacteriota > Cyanophyceae > Nostocales > Aphanizomenonaceae > Okeanomitos > Okeanomitos corallinicola. The sequence goes on from NZ_CP150886.1 coordinate 1,093,386, forward strand.
TACTAGCAAATAAAGACTGCGTTTGGTGAGAAAAAACTGGTGCGTAGCGTGCATGATTTCCTGTCCACCAAAGTCCCATACATTCAAGCGGATGGTTTGCTGATTAACTTCTAGATACCAATTTTGAATATTGATACCTTCAGTTTTACTTTCATTGGCATCAAACTTATTTTCAATCAGACGTTTCACCAGAGAAGTTTTCCCCACAGTTCCTTGACCGACCAGCAATACCTTAGCTTCGTTGAGTGGCTTTTTCTCCTCAGTTTGGAGAGAGAAATAGTAGCTAAAAATCTTCGCGGGGTCACCCAAATCATCCCCACTGCTACCTAAAATTTCTGCGGGAATATTTAGCCGATTTTCACGCAAATCTAACCTTTTCAGGTTAGATAATTGTTGAATTTCTGCTGGCAAGGTCGTCAGTTGATTGTGACTGAGGTCAAGCTGAGTAAGTTTTGAGAGTTGACCTATTTCTGCTGGCAAGGTCGTCAGTTGATTGTTTCTGAGGTCAAGCCCACTGAGATTGGAGAGTTGACCTATTACTGCTGGCAAGGTCATCAGTTGATTGTTACTGAGGTGAAACCATCTGAGGTGGGAGAGTTGACCTATTACTGCTGGCAAGGTCATCAGTTGATTGTTACTGAGGTGAAACCATCTGAGGTGGGAGAGTTGACCTATTACTGCTGGCAAGGTCGTCAGTTGATTGTTACTGAGGTCAAGCCAGCTGAGGTGGGAGAGTTGACCTATTTCTGCTGGCAAGGTCGTCAGTTGATTGTCACTGAGGTAAAGCTGGTTGAGGTGGGAGAGTTGACCTATTACTGCTGGCAAGGTCGTCAGTTGATTGTTACTGAGGTCAAGCCAGCTGAGATTGGAGAGTTGACCTATTACTGCTGGCAAAGTCGTCAGTTGATTGTTACTGAGGTCAAGCTCGTTGAGGTTAGAGAGTTGACCTATTTCTGCTGGCAAAGTTCTTAACCGTTGACCAGAAAGGTTTAATGTTGTTGCTTGGTTTTTGGCAGCTTTTTGAATAATTTGCAGCAGTTGTTCATTAGTCATGGGTAGGTCAACCGTTTCGCGGAAGTCAAAAATAAAAATTATTATTACCCCATTGGTGAATCAAGGGGTTTGTATGTTTATTTGATTTAGTAACCACAGGAAAAACAGTTATTCGTTCTATTTTTTCACATTTGTAGCCATCCACATAATCATTGTTTTGTTATAGACATTATTAAATCTACTACCAGTTGCTGATACCAAGAATTGGTAGCACTTCACAAGCACTTGAAGTGTGAAGGTTGAGGAACTAAATAGTAAGCTGTTACGCAGCTAAATTTTATAATCTTAATATTGTTAAGTCTTGTGGTGCGGGCATCTTGCCCGCTAGACTTATACAAATTAAATGCACAACATCTTATAGGTTTTTATCAAGATTGGATAGATTTGTATAAAATAATTGCCTATTGACATAATATGCTAGTTTTAGCATACTAAAATTACATGACTGAAAAACAAGAAAAACCTCTCAAATGGATTGCAAGTGCGTTAGACGACTTGAAAAATTTCCCTGAAGATGTAAAAGACGTAATGGGTTATGCTCTTGACCTAGCACAGCATGGTCAAAAACACCCTGATGCAAAACCTTTACACGGTTTCTCAGGAGCAGGTGTTTTAGAAATTGTAGACGATTTTGATGGAGATACATATAGAGCAATTTATACTGTTAAATTTGAGGGTGTTGTTTATTTACTACATTCTTTTCAGAAAAAATCAAAAACAGGCATTGCTACACCAAAGCAAGATATAGAGCTAATAAAAAATAGGCTGAAAGAAGCTCAAAAAGATTATCAAAAAGAAATAGCTAGGAAAAACGGAGTCAAAAAATGAACAAAGAAAATGAAATTATTGCTAGTAGCGGAAATGTGTTCGCTGATTTAGGTTTATCCAATCCTGAAGAAAGATTAGTTAAAGCTGAACTAGCACGTAAAATCAGTGAAATCATTAAAAGCCAACAAATAACCCAAGTTCAAGCTGCTGAAATTTTAGGAGTAGACCAACCAAAAATATCTTTGTTAATTAGAGGAAGATTAAGTGGTTTTTCAGTTGATAGATTGCTAACTTATCTTAATAAATTAGGTAGTAATGTAGAGATTATAGTTAAACCTAAACCTGTAAATCAGGAATTTGCCCATACAACTGTACTCTAATAGTTGGCAAATAAAAATGAAATTCACAAAGAATTAAGAGCGATTGTATCTCAGGAAAAACAATCGCTATCTGTTTTCATTAATCCTGTAAATCCTGAAATCCTGTACTATGGCTAACGCCACCCTCCGCGAACGACTTCGCTCAGTAACCGTAAATCCTGTAAATCCTGATTCAGACGAATTCTTCAAAAATTCAAAATATCCAAAGATTGTTCAATTTCCAAATCAGAAATAATTGCTTGTGCATCTTGATATGCTTCCAGTTTTCCATCTTGCCAATATAAATCTGCTGCTTTCTGGAAATCCTCAAAAGCTCCCTGTTTATCTGCAATAATTAACCGAGCATGACCACGATTATAATAGGCATCACTGTAATTATAACTAATTTTAATTACTTGACTAAAATCATCTATTGCTGCTTCATACTCTCCTAAATCAAAATTGGCATTTCCACAATGAAAATAGGCATCTGCATAATCAGGATTGATTTTAATTGCCTGTTGATAATCTGTAATTGCTCTTGCATAATCTCCTAATTTTAAACTATAATCACCTCTATTTTTATAACCTATTGCATCATCAGATTTAACAGGAATCATTTTAAATAAATCATTTTTATGATCCCAAATTTCTGGAAAGCTTTCTTTGTTTTGACGATTAATAGCATCATGGGGACTAATTTTAATTGCCTGATGAAAGTCTTCAATTGCCCCTTGATGATCTCCAATTTGATAACGAGCATCAGCGCGACTTTTATAAATAGCAGCAACATTAGGATTAATTATTATCGCTTGATCATAATCTTTAATTGCCATTTGATAATTCCCTAACTGATAATATGCTAAACCTCTTTGATAGTAAGCTTTACCGTAGTTGATATTAATATTTATCGCTTGATTATAATTATTAATTGCTGTTTGATAATCAGCTAAATGATTGTAACTTAAACCTAGTTTATAATAAATTTCGACATCTTGAACTTTATTTTTTAATGCCTGATGATAGTTATTAATTGCGGCTGGATAATCACCTTGATGAAAAAAATTATCACCTAAACTTTCAGAATCTACAGGCAAATCTGCTGGCTGACCTTTATCTACAACATCAGGAGGTTTATTAATAATATCTTGAACTTTTTCTAAATAGGATAACAAACCCCCACCATATAATAATTGATTCATCCCAAAAGCAATTCTACCTCTTTTTAATTTAATCATTTTTGTAGGTAAAAACCCAGCCAAAAATAGATGATATTCAGTTTGAGCTTCATTAACTTCTTCCTGAATTAAAATACAAACAATTACTGCATTTTTGGCTACTTCTTCAGCACTAACCGACCATCTCACCGTCTCAAAATTACCCTGACGAGATTTAACTTCTACACCAATTTCCGAGTTTGCAGTCAGAGTAAAATCACTTCCCCCATCACCACCAAAGCGTTTTTCATAATCAACCTCTGTGATCAAATCTGCTAACCTTTCTTTAACAACTTCCTCACCTAATTTACCCTTTAAATTATTAATAAAAACATCACGCACTGGAGAAGTGCGTTTATATTTTTCTGCCATTAACCAACAAAATTCCCGTAAAGATTTTAATCTTTGTCCAGAAATAATCGTTAATTCACTATGATTTCCTGGTTTTTCACAGTGAAGGAGACACCCAGATGTTAATCTTTGCAGAAAATCAGATTGTAGCGATCGCAGTAAAGTAATCCAATCCATTTATATTAGGTAATAGGGTAATGGGTAATTGGTAAAATTCTCACCTATTCTCTGTCACCTGTCACCTGTTATATACTTGAAACGGCTTAATTGTTTAATTCTATAGGTAAGGGTTTAGCAGTGCTAAACCCCTACACATACAGGTTTTTCGTAACTTTCCTACAAACTCACTTTTTCACCAGGTTTAGCTGCAATGACTCTTGTATCTAAATTTTGCTGTTCTAATAAAGTTTGAAATTCTTCAACACTGCCATTAGCTTGGATAAAATTGTTTAAAACTCCCTCAAATTCCACATCTCCACCAGCAGCAGTAGGAAGCATAATTTGCGGTTTTAACCACTTAGCAACTTCTAAAGCACTATTCATCCCTTTAATAATTGGACCGAGTAAAGGCAAGTTTAAACCAACAATTGGTGTAATGATTACATCTACTGATTCAAGTTGTTTAAGTTGAGGAGAATGATTTCCATGAGGTTCATAATATAGAGTTGAACCACTAACTAAATCTTTGAGAAGATAACCATTTTCCAACAAAGTAGGGCCAAGTTGAGAACCAGGAATAGCTTTAATTTCTACTTGATTATTTAAAGTAAAATTTTCACCATGATTGAGAATAGTAATCTTGGTATAACCTAACTTTTCTACTACTTTAGCAGCATTAGGAGAAGCAACCACAGGAATATTTTTCTCAAGCAGCTTGAGAGTTGGAGGGTGAGCATGATCTTCCAAACCCTGAGATAACAAAATTAAGTCAATATTTGTTGGTATTTCTCGATCCTGCAATCTTGAACCTTTAAACAACCAATCTAAATTACCAAAAGTTAAAGCATCAACTAACCAAGGATCTAAAAGTATCCGCTGTTCAGCAATTTCTATCAGCCAACTATTGCTGTCTAACCAAGTAAGGTACATAACTAATAACTTAGTAACATTAACATCTATTCCTATTATTAATTGATTAATTACGAATTACAAATTACAAATTTTAATCTATAAACTATAAATTACGAATTATCCTTTGCATCCAACATCTGTAGCAGTTTCTCCACATTATCCAAATCACCCACTATTCGCCTGACTGGATGAGGCCAAACTTTCACTAAAGTGGGAGTAGCCGAAACTTGATTTATTTCCGCCTGTTCAGGATGTGTTAAAACATCAATTACCTTGAGAGTATAGGGATAACCTAGCGATCGCTCTAATAAATCTTGTAAATTTTCTAAACTCCGCTCAGTAGTCATACTATGACCTGCCACAAATAAACGCAAGACATAGCCCTGATTTGTCATTGTTTCCGGCTGTGATTTTAACCTTGGGGGCTGGTATTTTGCCCAACTATCTTTCGCGTCCAAACGCACAATTAAATCATGGTCTTCCCATAACTGAGGAAAGGAAGAACGATAAGTAGCCAATACCATTTGATCACACATTCCTTCTTGCCAAGGAGCTGCTTGCCAGACCAAATTACCTGTATCAAATATTGCGCTAAGTAACGGCTGATAACGCATTACAGTAGGATAAGCTTCCGCAAAAGTTTGGATTTCTTGGGTACGCGGATTTAACCAATGATCAATAGTTGCCGTGTAACAAGGTACTAAAAAATGTGGTGGCTCTGATAAGTCTAGTATCTCTTGCAAAGCAACACACAAATGTAAATGCCAACGGCCTTTTTTACTATGGTCAATACAATAAATTAAATCTCCTCCAGGAGTAAACAAAGCTATTCCTTTAAACAACTGGGATTGAGACACTTGATCTGTAGATAAATTAGTCATCAAAGTTTGTGAACTGGTGACTGGTCATTGGTGACTGGGAAATTTTCCCAATTACCAATTACCAATTACCAATTAAACACGACCTCTGAGGAATTGCATCATTTCATTAGGAGTTGGTGACATTTCTATGGCCACTTCTTCAGTAATACGACCTTCTTGATAGAGATTGAATAGAGACTGATTCATGGTAATCATGCCATCAAAACCAGCTTGTTTCATCAACTCACTAATGTCATCATATTTACCGTCTTTAATCCATTCCCTTACAGCATCAGTATTAATGAGGATATCGTGGAAAGCAGCCCGTTTACCATCAGTAGTACGGCACAAACCCTGAGCAATTACCGCCACCAAAGACTCAGAAACAGCCACCCGCATAGCGTCTTGTTCGTCCCCTGAGTAGAGATTGAGAATCCGTTCAATGGTTTTTACAGCACTATTGGTGTGTAGAGTTCCCATCACCAAGTGACCAGTTTGCGCCGCTTTGAGCGCCGTATTCACAGTTTCTTTATCCCGCATTTCCCCCACCAGAATTAAATCTGGATCTTCCCGCAAAGCTGCTTTGAGAGCATTATCAAACTTACGGGTGTGCATTCCCACTTCCCGCTGTTTGATTAAAGACTTACGGCTTTGGTGAACAAATTCAATGGGATCTTCAATAGTAATAATATGCTTAGGCATTTCTCTATTGATGTAGTCCACCATCGCAGCCATAGTTGTAGATTTACCAGAACCAGTAGGACCAGTCACCAAAATTAACCCTTTGTGATAATGGCAGACATCCCGAAAAACAGGTGGTAATCTCAATTGATCCATTGACAAAATTTTCAGCGGTATCAAACGCAAGACCATTGCATAGCCTTTGAGGGAGTCAAAAACATTGATCCGTATACGGGCAAACTCATACTGAGTCGCACCGTCAAATTCTAGATTGTCTTGAAAATGTTGGATTTCTGAATCGGTTAATATTTCTCGCAACCAACCGATAAAAGTTTGTTTATCAGTTTCTGGATAATTCGTGGTTTGCATTTCTCCTCGGTTACGGAAACGGGGTATTTCTCCCACACCCACATGAATATCAGAATATCCTTGATCAAATGCTTCTTGTGCTAACTCGGCTAAAGTCAATCCCGGAGGTTGTTTAGCAATAGTAGCAGTTACAGGCGGCATTGGTGGTGGTGCGATTCCAGGACGTTGACCTGTTGGTGGTGGTGGTGCTGGTGGACGCTGACCTGTTGGTGGTGGTGGTGGTACTGGTGGACGCTGACCTGTTGGTGGTGGTGGTGCTGGTGGTGTATTAATACCTGAATTAACTCTTGTTTCTCCTTCCGAGGATATCTGTAATGTTTGTGTTGTTTGGCGTTGATTCGTAGACAGTGGAGGTTGTGCTGGTATATTACGGGATTGTGATTCTGTCATATATCCTCGATTTGGGTAGATAGTTCCAAAAAACATAGACAAATATCTCATGCCTTTCGTTGGCCGGGAATAACCCCGACGGGGCGGACTACAACGCCCTCTATCCCTAGACTAAATGCTGTCGGGACTACTTTTCGTAAAATATTCAAACTACCATTGACATCAGCATGAATCAATAAACCATTACCTGTTTGATAAAACTTAGTTCTGATTCTGCGACCACTAAATTTTACACTGAGCTTAGTCGAAGTGTTCACTTCTTTCGAGTCAACTTTGCCATAAGTAGGAATAGGATCTTGGTCTAAAAAAGAAGCTACACTAGTGTAAGACTCCTCAGAGACCAATACATTTATCCCCACTAATTTCGCTTTATAACTCAACTGATGTACAAATCGAGTATGGGGAATACAAACAAAGTTTTGATTATTTCTACTGCCCAAATTCACATTCTGTTTCCACAAGGAATTTTGACCTATTACTAAAGTTCCAATCCCACACTTTACTAAATGGTCAATAATTAAGCGACTGGCTTTATGCAGATAATCATCAACTTGAAAATTCCGTTTTTTAGTTAAACTTTGTAGTCGTTTAGATGTCTTTTGATGATTTGGTAGTAAAGATTGTAATTGAGCTTTTCTTTGATTGTAATAACGATTAATTGATTTGATAATCCGCCCGGAAACCAGAACTGGTGTAAATCCCGGCTGGTTTGATGTTAAAGTTGCTAGATTATCTATGCCTAAATCAATCGCTGCTATGGAATTAGGGTCTAAACCATAATCTGTTTCCTCTTTTTCATAGACAACTTCTACTACATAATGGTCAATCTTGGGGACAATTCTTACTTGATTTAGATAACAATAATCTACTTTTGTAGGAATGCAAATCTGTGTTTGTGACAGATGAATCAACCCAGATTTCATTTTGGGTTTACTCACTGCTTGGGCTGTATAAACTAATAAATGTCTACCTTTTTCTTTGTGTTTATATTTAGGTAATTTCGGTCTACCTAAAAATTTGGATTTATCTTCTGCATAAGCTTTAATTGCTGCAAAAAAACTTAACCAGTTGCGATGTAATCCTAATAATACTTGTTGGGCAACTTTGGCTGGTAAGGCCTGGTATGGTTCTGTCCCTTTTAATTGTTTTGCTAAACAATTGTAATCGAGGTATTTTTGAGCAAAGATGAAACTTTGGCGAATGTGAAAGTTAGCATAATTGTAGAGGTTTTTGGCAGCAAAACACAATTTATCAATCTCCTGATAATGGGGATGATTTCTTTGAATGATATGCCGCTCGACTACTTGCATACACTAACTGGTTTCTATGAATATTCGCCCATATATACTAACATATCTTCGGGCTGATAATGCACAAAATTCTTGCTCAGTTCTCTTTGCACAAGAAAAGCTGTATAAGTGATTTTAGCTGACTTGTCTGTGATTAATGACTAGACATGACTATATTTGTCTATAAATTCGGCGAAGTTTACCAATACTGTTCCCGTAGCTTGGCGTAGCCATAAAGGCTTTTTAACAGCAAAATCCACAAAACTATAGTTTTTCTAGTTTTGGCTGACAATTATGAGAACCTACTATATTTTTAATAAGAAATGTTAAGCAAAGAAGAGGATAGATTTTGGGGATCAATTTTTAGCTGTTCTGTTCATAAGGGTATAATCCTCAAGAGGTATTGTCTACCAGGAATGACTAATTAGATATGAATTGAAATTGATATTCATAAGTTAAAAAATTAAGTGTAAAGTTTAGTAAAGAAATGCTCATTTTTTTCTATGGTTTCTATATACTGGATTTCACTGAGATAAATTCAGTTAGCTCGCAAACAACGAGAAGTAACTGAGAAGTAACATATAAACTTTGCTGTGTAATTCGGAGGAAAAGTCATGGTTTCGGCTCAAAGCTCTAATCAAGGAAAGACCTACTCCATGTTAATGATTAAAAGTTTTTTAATCTGGACTTTCACATTGGCGGTATGTCTGCTAGTTGTTGGATTTCCACTGGTAGTAGTCATGGCTACGGTCGGATGTTTATTGTCAATTGTTCTACAATCAGTAATGCCCGTGAGTGCAGTTTTACTGGTAGCAGGTGGTCTAATAATGTTCAACGTAATGACAGTTATGATCGTGGCTGGTGTACTAACTGCTAAAGGAGTTCATCCTAAAGAAGTCAAATGGTTAAGCTGGCTACATGGTGAAGCTGAAAAAGCACAAACCACTGTTTATGCTGCTTGCCCCTTAACTTGTGAACTCAAATAATAAATACTGCTAAATTAGATAAACAGTGCATCTGCCCGGTTAAACCGGGTTTTTTCATTTTTGAAAGACAGAGGGAATAGGTGACAGGTGACAGGTGACAGGTGACAGTAAATAGTTATATCCTGAATGACTAATGACTAATGAAATGACTAGGGAATAGGTGACAGGTGACAGGTGACAGTAAATAGTTATATCCTGAATGACTAATGACTAATGAAATGACTAGGGAATAGGTGACACGTGACAGGTGACAGTAAATAGTTATATCCTGAATGACCAATGACTAATGACTAATGAAATGACTAATGACTAATGACTAAAAAAATTGGCATTATTTTAGGTACTCGTCCAGAAGCGATTAAACTAGCTCCGGTAATTCAAGTTTTCCAAAGTTCTCCAGAATTAGAAGTGCAGGTAATTCTCACAGGACAACACAAGGAGATGGTAGAACAGGTAATGCAATTGTTTAATCTCCAGGCAGATCATAATTTAGAGATTATGCAGCCTAAACAATCCTTGAATGATATTACTTGCCGGAGTTTACAAGGTTTAGAAACTTTATTTAGAAAACTAAATTTAGATTTAGTCATAGTTCAGGGAGATACTACAACCGCTTTTGCGGCAGCTTTAGCAGCTTTCTATCAAAAAATACCCGTCGCTCACGTGGAAGCGGGGTTAAGAACCGATGATTTATTTAATCCTTATCCTGAAGAAGCCAATAGAAGATTAATTTCTCAAATTACACAATTACATTTTGCCCCTACTTCCCTAGCTGTGGAAAATTTACAAGCTTCTGGGGTGTTGGGAGAAATTCACCTCACAGGAAATACTGTAATTGATGCTTTGTTAAATGTAGCTGCAACTAACCCAGCTTGTGATGTACCAGGTTTAAATTGGGAAAAATATCGCACCATATTAGCTACAGTACATCGCCGGGAAAATTGGGGTGAACCCTTGCAAGCGATCGCCCAAGGATTTTTACAGATTTTAGATAAATTTCCTGACACAGCTTTATTATTGCCTCTACATAGAAACCCCACAGTTAGAGAACCTCTACAGCAATTATTGGGTAAACATCCAAGAGTATTTTTGACAGAACCATTAGATTATGCCGAGTTAGTAGGAGCAATTGGGCGATCGCATCTATTATTAACAGACTCCGGTGGGTTACAAGAAGAAGCCCCCAGTCTAGGTAAACCTGTGTTAGTTCTCAGAGACACCACAGAAAGACCAGAGGCCGTCACTGCTGGAACAGCTAAATTAATAGGAACTCAAACAGAAACTATTGTTAATTCTGCCAGTGAGTTACTTAGTAACCCACAAGCATACACCACCATGGCTAATGCTATTAACCCTTTTGGTGATGGTCAAGCAGCAAAACGGATCTTAGAAATTGTCAACAATTACACCAGAATTCAGGAGTAATAGGTAATAGGTGATCAATCATTTACTGTCACCTGTCACCTGTCACCTGTCACCTGTCACCTCTAACTAATACCCAAAGCACTACGAGTAGCTGGACCAACTACACCATCAGCACGTAAATTATTACGGCGTTGGAAGTTGCGGACTTGGCGAGTTGTTTCTGGCCCGTAAACCCCATCAACCCTCATACCTAAAGCTCGCTGTACTGATCTGACTCGCTCACCTCTAGAACCTGGCCTCAATACCACTCGATAAGAACGGGAAACATGACGATTATGATTGGATGAATAACGTTGACCACTAATCCATCTTTCAGCAACATAATATCCTCGGTAATGCCCAGAAGTGATTTGAGCATAACCATTCCTCACATTTCCAGTTCTACCAATGTAAGTACCATTACGAACACAATTTATAGATGAATACCTTGTACTACGTCCTCTGCGAATATTTAAACAACTACCATTAGTCCTGACATATTCTGCTGAAGCTTGTTGAACTTGAGACATTGAAGCCACAAAAATGCTCACGCCTACTAAAGTTAACCAAGCTGAAGATTTAAGTAATTTTTGCCAATTAAAGTTCAAATTAGGCAAATTCAACTCCACATTAACGGGAGTTTCTTCATTAGCCATATACATATAGGAATATGCCATATATTCCATAACTTCTTGCTCCTTTATGTAAACACTTGGGATATACAAACGTATCGTCTCAATAACACTATGGTTTTAGGCTCAGGGGAAAAGGGAAATAAAAACCTTAACCCTTAGCACCATCACCTTTCTGCAAACAACTGAAAAATTACAGGCTGACAAAGTGAATAGTGTTTAAGAGTGACTTTGATAGTGACTTTGATTTTGTCTAGATTTAATCTAGATGTATTTTATACTCTGTTACTGGCTAGATTTTGCAACCTATATTACGCCCCTTCAACTGTCACATTCTCGTATTTTTGCGAAGGTAAAAAATTACCAAGTATATGAATATTATTAAATACAAAATACTCAAAACATTGATAGACAAATGCTTTGAGAAATTTTGGTTCTATGTATAAGACGAAATTGCTAGTCATAATTGTGATTAGGAGATAGGTGAAAATCAATCAAAAATCAACACTTAAACATCAAAAATTCCTGACTCCTGAACAGTGAGCAGTTAAGACAGAATTCTTGTAATTATCAAACCTCTAGTCTGGGGAAGACGAAAATTGCCAATTTGACGAGAATTGCAGAAATCTATGTGACACAATTTAGGAAAAGATTGAAAAACAAAGCTTTTTAGCAATAATTTTCTATCTTTGAGTAGGGTTTTGAATTTATTTATTTACCTAAATCAGATATTAATAATAATCAGATTTTTGCATCTAATTTGCTAATAGTATTTTGTTTCATAAATTACAAAATACAACCATTTAAATTTGTCTATTTATCAGGGAAACTCCATGCTTTCAAAATATGAATTAGAGGAAGAAATTACTACTGTTTTAGGTGAACATCTTTCAGAAAAATCACTTCAGAAATGCCTGTCAGAACTAGAAATATTACAACCCACACCAGCAACTCTACTATGGGAAAAAACAGCAGCAGAAGCTGGTATTTACATTATTCTTGAAGGTAAAGTGAGAATCCTGGATGAATCTGATGATTTAATCACTACACTTTCAGTCGGAGAATCCTATGGTGAAATGAGTCTATTTCCTGAACAAGACTTTAAATATTACATTGCCAAAGCTTCTACAGATTTAAAACTATGCTATTTAAAAGGTGATTTGTTAAGTGAGATAATTAGAGAAGATCCAAAAATTGGTAACTATATCAAATCCCGTGCAGAACTTTGGGATCTGTTGCTGTTATGTCGCCAAACTTCAAAATTCCCACGTCATTCATCACAATTTTCAGGGATGCTCAAAGCTGTATCCTTATTTGAACGTTATCAGTTCAACCCAGGGGAAAAAGTGCCGATCATCAAGGATTCTAAGCTCTGGTTATTGTACCGTGGTCAATTACTAGATTCCCAGGGTAAAAGTTTAGAACCAGGGGAAATTTATACTCAAATAAAACAAAATAATTTACAGGTAAAACAACCAACAATTGCTTATATTCTCAAAGATACAGATTTGCAAACAGCCTTAAATTTATGTGAAGATTTGGGAGTATTTTTCCCAGAGAATCAATTAGATATAAATAAACTTTTATTATCTAAAAATCCGCCAAAAACCATTAATCGTCAAAAATATATCTCCGCTAAAAAAAAATACCCAATCGCTAAAATTATTCCCTTTCCCCAGAAAGAATCCCAATCAACAGCAAAGCCGAAAAAATCACTTCCTTACTTTCCCAGTCCGAAACTAAAAATCGGTCATTGGTGGGGACGGTTCACAAAAACTTATCCTTTCTATGCTCAACAGAGTTCCTCTGACTGTGGTGCTGCTTGTATGGTGATGATTGGTAAGTATTGGGGCAAATACTTTAGCGTTAATCGTGTACGGGATATGACCAATGTTGGTCGTAGTGGTGCTTCTTTAAGTGCGATCGCCACAGCAGCAGAAAACTTTGGTTTTGCCACCCGTCCAGTCAAAGCCACCTTAGATAAGTTTGCAGAGCAATCTCTACCGGCGATCGCACATTGGGAAGGCAATCACTTTATCGTCGTCTATGAGATTAACAAAAAACAAGTGATTGTCGGTGATCCAGCCGTAGGTCAAAGAAAACTGACCCGTAAAGAATTTGCAGTCGGTTGGACAGGCTATGCACTACTTATACAGCCTACATCCCTAATTAAAAATACCGAAAATCAGGATGTTGGTTTGTGGAAGTTTTTTGAACTCATCAAACCCCACCATAAGGTACTGCTGGAAATCTTAATTGCTTCAGTGGTCATGCAGTTATTTGGACTGGTGACACCTGTTTTCACTCAGTTGTTACTAGACCGAGTTTTGGTGCAGCGCAGTCTTGCCACCTTAAACGCCATTGGTTTAGGGATGATTATTTTTGGGTTGTTTAACATTGCCATGAACGCAGTGCGGTCATATCTACTCGTCCACACAGCCAATCGCATTAGCATCTCTATGGTGGTAGGTTTTATCAAGCATACCTTCCGTCTGCCTCTTTCCTATTTTGAGTCCCGTTATGTTGGTGATATCACCTCCCGCATCTCGGAAAACCAGAAAATTCAGAGCTTCTTAACTGGTCAAAGTTTGTCAATCATCCTGGATATGCTGACATTAGTGATCTATCTGAGCCTGATGTTTTGGTATAGCTGGAAAATGGCCTTATTTGTGCTAATGACAGTACCACCATTTTTCATTCTGGCATTGGCTAGTACAGGTATTTTGCGTCGCATCTCCAGAGAGATTTTTAATGCTGGGGCTGAACAAAGAAGCTATCTGATTGAATCCCTGACAGGAATTCGTACTGTCCGTTCATTGGCAATTGAACAAACTGTCCGTTGGCGTTGGGAAGAATTGCTGAATAATGTGGTCAAAAAAGGCTTTAATGCTCAGATCATTGGAATTCGCCTCTCAATCATTAGTGGTGGCATTCACACCTTTACCAGTACAGCATTAATGTGGTTTGGAGCCTGGCAAGTAATTCAAGGGGAACTCACCGTTGGCCAATTAGTGGCTTTTAATCTGTTGGTGGGTAAAGTCTTGGGTCCGTTCCAAAGGTTTTCACAACTGTGGAATCAATTCCAAGAAATCCTGATTTCTGTTGAACGCCTTAATGATGTCCTAGAAGCAGAACCTGAAGAAGATTTACACCTTAAACCTCGCAAAACCCTGGGTACGCTAGGCGGTCATATTCGCTTTGAGAATGTTACCTTCCGTTATCACTTAGAAAGTAAAACTAACGTCCTGGAAAATATTAACTTTGAAATTCAGCCAGAACAAATGGTGGCGTTAGTGGGACGTAGTGGTTCTGGGAAAACAACTCTGAGTAAATTAATTTTGGGTTTATACCCACCGACAGATGGCAAAGTATTAATTGATGGTCATGATGTGACAAGTTTGGCTTTGCGATCGCTCCGTTCTCAAGTAGGCGTTGTAGACCAAGACACATTTCTGTTTGGTGGTACTATCCGGGAAAACATAGCCATAGCCCATCCAGAAGCTAACCTAGACGAAATTATTCAAGTCGCACAATTAGCCGGAGCAGATGAATTTATCCAGCAACAGCCCTTGGGTTACGAAACCAAAATCGGTGAAGGTGGTGGTATGCTCTCTGGCGGTCAACGTCAACGTATAGCCATAGCTAGAGCTTTGCTTGGTAATCCCCGTTTATTGTTGTTTGATGAAGCCACCAGTCATCTAGACACAGAATCAGAACGGATTATTCAGAACAATCTCAAAACTATTCTCAAAGGGCGTACAAGTGTAATTATTGCTCACCGACTTTCCACTGTTCGGAATGCAGACATAATCCTGGTTTTGGATCGGGGCATTTTGGTAGAAAGCGGTAATCATGACGAATTAATTGCTAAACAAGGACATTACTACTATCTAAATCAACAACAATTAGCTCAGGTAAGTTGAGTCTAACGCTTCGTTTAATTCGTAGCGTGCCGTTAGGCATTAGCTGAATACTGACTGAGACTTTTGAAATTGGTGGCTTATCTGCGCCGCAGTATACTAGGGATTAGGAAAATAGAATTATGCCATATCCATCTCTCAATTCTTCATCCGCACTGACAAAAGATAAAGATAATGAATATCTCAAAAACGATCAAAACACTGATATAAATATTGAGAGAAACCAGCAGACTCCAGAAGATTGTAACGACGATTTACACTATGCTACAAAAGATTTATTAGATGCCTTACCTAAATTGTGGAGTCATGGGATTTTGTATGTGCTAATAGGATTTACTATTATTGGTATACCTTGGGCTACATTATCTAAAGTAGATGAAACAGGAACTGCCAAAGGAAGAATAGAACCTCAAGGTTCAACTCAAAAATTGGACTCCCAAGCTAGTGGCAGTGTAACTTTTGTCAAGGTTAAAGAAGGTGATCTTGTTGAAACAGGACAGATTTTACTAGAACTTAATTCTGATGTTTTGCAGACAGAACTTCAGCAAATAGAGGTGAAATTATCTGGACTACTTAATCAGAAAGCACAATTGAATTTACTCAAAAATCAAATCCAGTTAACTCTCAATACTCAGGAACAACAAAATCAATCCCAAGCTTTGGAAAAACTCTCCCAAGTTAATCAGGCTCAACAAAATCTGGAGATTAAACAAGGGGTTTATAATCTACAAAGGTTGGAAAAACAATCATTAGTAAATCAAGTAAAGCAACAAATTAACACTTCCCAGAATGACAATAAATCGGCTCAAGTTCGTTTGGATATAGATTCTAAGCAAGTTAAACGGTTTAGTAATTTACTCAAAGATGGTGCTGTCTCTGCAACTCAAATTGATGAACTGATCAAACAAGAACAAGAAAGTAAACGAGTTTATGAAAAGACAAAATCTGACATTGAACAAACCAAATTTCGCTTAACTGAAGAACAAAGCCGTTATCAAACAACAGTGAATCAATTGCAAGCTGATATTGAACAAGCAAAACTACAACTGCAAGAAGCAGAAAATAGTTATCAAAGTTCAGTACAAGCTGGTAAACTGGCAATTCTTAAAACTCAAGAACAACTCAAAGATATAGAAACACAAATTACTACATTACAATCACAAATTGCCCAAACTAAAAGCCAAATTACATCCATAAATATCCAATTACAACAGCGTATAGTGCGATCGCCTATTAATGGCATAATTTTTGAATTACCCATCACGAAACCAGGTGCTGTAATCCAATCTGGTCAAAGGATTGCCCAAATAGCACCAAAAAATGCCAACTTGATTCTTAAAGCCCAAATGCCTAGCCAAGACAGTGGCTTTTTGAAGTTAGGAATGCCAGTTAAAGTTAAATTTGATGCCTATCCCTTCCAAGAATATGGCATAGTTCCAGGTCAAGTTACGTGGATATCTCCTGACGCGAAAGTTAACCAAACACCTCAAGGTAACATTGGCATTTATGAGTTAGAAATCACCTTAGAACAACAATATATTCAAAATGGCAATAAACGTATTATCTTAACTGCTGGTCAGACAGCAACTGCTGAGGTTATCATTCGTCAAAGACGCATCATTGATTTTGTTTTAGACCCCTTTAAAAAACTGCAAAAAAACGGTTTAGAACTTTAATTAAATAGAGCTAAATATTTACCCAATTAATAAATTCTACCGCTACATCAAGAGCAAAATTATTATATGCACCCCATTGAATTGATGAGAAAATATGGCTGGTCTTACCAGGACTTAGCCGCACAGTTTGGAGTCTCAGAAGCTGAAGCCAGACGATGGGCATTTAGAAAAACTGCCAGCAACTATCGAAATCCGCCATCAATGGCTTACAAACTAGCAGAAAGAATTGATAAGGAATTATCAAATACATCTGCATCTGCATAGTACCATTGTTACTACCAAAGTGACCTAGACCCTGCTGTAAAGTGGGGTTTTAATAAGGAAATAATGTAATTAATGTTTTTACTTAGTTTGATCTAATTTCTAGTTCAGGAATAGTCTATGGAGAGATTACACCATGTCCCAAATTCTCGCTATTACCGACTCCAATATCATTCACAATATTAAACTCTCATGCCAAATTCCTGATGTATTGCAAGCAATAGCATCTCAAAAAATTATTGCCGAAGCAGCACAAGCAGCAGGTATTGAAGTTAACGAAGCAGAACTTCAGGAAGAAGGAGATAAACTACGTTTAGAAAAAAAACTCTTTAAAGCTCAAGATACATGGACATGGTTAAAAAAACACCATTTATCTGTGAAAGACTTTGAGGAAATTGTTGAGAATAATGTTCTTTCTAGGAAGTTAGCGAATCATTTATTTTCATCTGAGGTAGAAAAGTTCTTTTATGAACATAAGTTAGATTATTCTACTGCTGTCATTTATCAAGTTGTTTTTGATCATATAGACGTGGCTTTAGAAATGTTTTATGCCCTACAAGAAGAAGAAATTACATTTCCAGAAATAGCCCGTTTATATATCCAAGAACCAGAACTTCGTCGTGCTTATGGATATCAAGGAGTTCAATATCATAAAGATTTGCGACCAGAGATTGCAGCGGCTGTATTTGCAAGTTCTCCTCCAGGGATTCTCAAGCCAATTACGACACCCAAAGGTGTGTATTTAGTTTGGGTTGAGGAAGTTATTCAACCACAATTAGATAAACAGTTACGGGAGAAAATCATAAATGAATTGTTTGCTGAGTGGTTAAAAAAAGAAGTTGATTTTTTAAACATAGCAACTCAGTTAGATGTGGAGGCAATTCAACCACAAGATGAACTGTTAAGCCAGGCTTGATGCAGTTAATAAAAAAGTGTAAATTAGCTGTTTAAATTAGCAGTATTTCGTGCAATTGATCATCTCTTGATTTATCAAAAAAGATGATTATTTTGAATCTAACAAAATATTTATTAACAGGCTAAATTTATGAGATAGTAATATAAAAAAATAATCTTATGATCCTGAAATCTTTGTATAGCAAGGATAAATAAGCTATCTAAACAATAAAAATTAAGTATTAACTTAATAGCTGGCAGTAATAAAATTAATTTTTACTGCCATTTTTTGCTGTTTATAAAATGGTGTACTTGTATTATTATTTAATCTAATTTTTCCGAAATATATAATTTGTTTTTTGTCAATAAAAATCAGAAAAAGTGTTGACTTTTTAAATGACTGAATCTATATTAGAAATGTGAGCAGGAAAGAAAAAAATGCTCACAAAAAAATCCCAAATAAAGATTAGTTTATCAGGAGAAAAACAATGATTATCAACGATCTAAACTACTTAGAAATCGCTACTGAAGAAGTTGTTGGTGGCTGGGGCTACACACCTGGTTTTAGCTACGAGAAAGAGTTAGATATCGAAGTTGAGACAGAAATCAAATTCGATACAGAAATTGACTTCAAGAAAAACTATAATGCTGATATCAAGATTGACTCTGATGCAGACATTAAAGGAAACATTGCTACTCTCACTTTTGACGTTGAAGCTATCGGTAAGGATACTCTTGCAGAAGTAGATGTGGCTGTACTAGCAGTTGAGAATAAGCTATCCAGCGTTACCGGTTCCATGATATCTGCTGTTAACTAATCAGCAACCAAAAAATAATTGTTACCCAAAAAAGGGTGACAACAAATGAATCTTCGCGAAGTTTATAATGTTGAGCCTGCTTAATACTAGTAATTAGGCAGGCTTTATCTAAAAACCCATAGCTAGTCTGCAAAAAAGTTATGTGTTTAAATATGAAAGTTATGAGTTTTGTAAATGCAGACAGATTAATTAAAAAAATTTGCAAATATGGTTAATTATTATGCAAGTTAGTCTAATTAACAACTTAGAAAAATTTCAACAACTTAGAACCGATTGGGAAGCTATTTACGAAGCTGATCCCCAGGCTCAATTTTTCTTATCCTGGATTTGGTTCTATGAATGGTTTCAGATTAAAGGGAAAGGCGATTCATGGTTCGTGTTAGCTGCTAAACCCGATCATAATTCATCCTATGCTGCTTTTTTCCCTTTGAGAATGAAAACGAATCAAGAGGATGGGGATAAAGTTTGCGATGAATTGTACATGGGTGGTAATAGCATGGCAGATTATACAGGATTGATTTGTCTGCCGGAATATGAAGAAGAGACAATTCATGCTTTTGCAACTTATATACAAGAAAATTTAGAATGGTTAGAATGGTCTAATTTTCATTTCAAAAATATTTTAGAAACAGATCAGCGGATGCTTCTGCTTGCTAAAACTCTTGCTAATAATGATTTTGAAATATATCAATATCATTTTCAAAATAAGCAAGATAATACTAATAATTATTGTTGTCCTTACATTCCTTTGCCTGAAGATTGGGAGCAGTATCTGCAAAATTATTTGAGTGCAAATACTCGCCAAAAATTCAGACGTTTTCTCAGGAAGATTGATAACTCAGATGAATTCAAGATTACCCATGTCAATGCAGATAATCTGGAACAACATCTTCAGATACTGTTAGATTTATGGCAATTTCGATGGAGAAACCGCAAGGGAGAGGAAGCAACGGAATTATTTCTCAAGTTCATCAATCATATGTTACGTCGTTGTTTCCATCATAATTGCCTATATCTTCCTGTTTTATGGCAAGGAGATGTTCCTCTAGCAGCCATAGCTAATTTTATTGATGCTAATAAAAAAAGTTTTTTGTTTTATATAGCTGGTCGTGATGATACAGTGAATAATCCTCCCCCAGGGATTGTCCTCCATACCTATAGTATTCGATATGCTATTCAAAATGGATTTAAGATTTACGATTTTCTGAGAGGGGATGAGGATTATAAATTTTCTTTTGCTCCCGAAACACGCTTGATCAAACACATACTACTCAAGCGCAAAAATGTAAATTCTCAACAAATAAATTCTGGTTTGAAAGGCATTTCAACAGCCCTTCAGTTTGCAGTTCAATATCATCAGTCCAATAGCTTAAAGGAAGCTGAAAAGTGTTATTCTTACGTTCTCAAAGTACAAAATAATTATCCAGATGCATTATATGGGATGAGTTTAATAGCTCGGCAGAAAGGTAATTTTCAAGAAGCTGAAAAGTTCTTGAATACAATCTTGCAATTTCAACCAGAATCTGCTAAAACTTGGTTTAGTTTAGGCAACTTATATCAAGCTCAAACTCAATTTCAACAAGCAGAGTCGGCTTATAAAAAAGCCATTACCTTGCAACCAGATTCAGCTTCTATTTACAACAACCTTGGCTATACTTTGCAACAACAAAGTAAATTTGATCAGGCAGTTAGTTGCTATCAAAATGCTCTAAATGTGCAGCCAAACTGCCTTGAAGCCTATGTCAATTTAGGTAATCTACTTCATACTCAAGGAAAACTTTCCTCAGATCAACAAATTCATTGTGGGAAGTTAAATCAAAAATTGGGTTTTAGTCGCAAAAAAGCAGGAGATTTGTCAACTGCGGTAGCTTACTATCAACAGGCAATTTTGCTTTTAGGATCCACACAAAGCACAAATGCTAATTATGACCAATGTGTAGCTCTACAAACACAAGGTGAGTTAAAAGAAGCGATCGCTTGCTATGAAAAAGTCCTGGAATCCAATCCCCATTATGCCCCGGACGTAAAAGCTTAAACGAGTTTTACACAGGCATAGATGAATAGATTGTTTTAAAACTCATTTCAATACAAAACCACCCTCATAACGTCCACTTTTTGTAATCTTTAAAATTGTAGGAGATAAATCAGATGGCTTTTAGAAGAGGAACCAACGGAAATGATAACCTCCTGGGTACTATTGGTGCTGACACTATTTTAGGTCGTGCTGGAAATGACATTTTGACGGGATTGGGTGGAGCAGACCTGATCAGAGGAGACGATGGAGATGACATCATCTCAGGAGACCAACCAGTTAACCCCCAGACTGGTCAGGAGTCTGCTGAAGCCGCTGATGATGGTGACGATCAACTTTTTGGCGGCGATGGCAACGATAGTATTGTGGGGGGAGGTGGTAATGACCTTCTTGATGGCGGAAATGATGACGATCTTCTAATTGGGGGTAGTGGCAATGATACCCTTCTTGGAGGTAGTAATAGTCGAGATCCTATAACTAGAGAGTTTATTGGTGGCGATACTCTTGTTGGCGGTGCAGGAGATGACCTACTTCTCGGTGGTTTTGGTGATGATATCCTTGATGGAGGTGCAGATAATGACCTGCTTGATGGGGGCATTGGTGATGACTTAATTTTGGCAGGTTCTGGTGATGATGACATACTAGGAGGTCTTGGTAATGACACTATTGCCGGAGAAGGTGGTAATGACTTTATTACAACTTCAGATGGTGACGATGTAATTTATGGAGACATCTGGAATAGGGTGTTAGGCCCTGACGGTAATGACGATATCCTTGCAGGTGCAGGAAATGACACTGTCTATGGTGGCGGTGGTAGTGACACCATCAGAGGGGGTCTTGGTGATGATGTTATTGATGGAGGGGATAACAGACCTGCGGGATCGAATCCTTTCGGGTTAGCTCTGAGAGACTTAAACGGTAACGACGAGTTATTCGGAAATGAAGGGAATGATACTCTTGTCGGCGGTTTCGGCAATGACACCCTCTTTGGTGGCGGTACTCAAGCAGGTGAGATAGATTTATTAAGAGGTGGTGTCATCATCAATGGTTTGGGAACACTCAGAGATGGTGATTCGGACGTGTTTGTGCTGGGAACAGAGAATAGTATTTTTTATGCTGGTGGTGCTGGCACTTTGGGCTTAAATGATCGCGCGATTATTTCTGACTTCGAGAAGGGTATTGATAAAATTCAGGTGAACATTTCACTAGGGCTAAGTCTAGATACTACCTTGTTATCTGGCAATACATTAATT
Organism: Okeanomitos corallinicola TIOX110; assembly: GCF_038050375.1. Taxonomy (NCBI): domain Bacteria; kingdom Bacillati; phylum Cyanobacteriota; class Cyanophyceae; order Nostocales; family Aphanizomenonaceae; genus Okeanomitos; species Okeanomitos corallinicola. The sequence goes on from NZ_CP150886.1 coordinate 1,115,670, forward strand.
TTCGTGAATGGTGGTACTGAAATCATTGGGCAGGTAGTAGGTGTCACCAATCTCGATGCTTCTGATTTTATCCTTCTATAAAGATTCTCAGGATTCAGGATACCGAATGTGGAATATGAGCTATTACCCAGCTAAATTTTATAATCCTAAAATAGTGAAGTCTTGCTTGTAGTGTGGGCATCCTTGGACTGAGCTTGTTAAAGTCTTGACCGCTAGACGCTAGACTTATACAAGTTAAATGCACAGCAGCATAGCAGGAAACAGGAAATAGTCAAAGAGACAAATTTTCTTCTTCCTTTTTCCTGACTCCTTACTAAAGAGTGAAAATCTTTGGCTACCGTGAAAGAAACTGACTAAATTATCTTGTAAGGTGAGCAGTTCCACCTTACTACAAAATTATTGCAGCAGTTTTCACATATAGCAGGTGATAGCTGACAGAGCTAAAAGCTTTTATTTTTTTAATCCCAATTCTGTATCAAGATTATTATCAGATTCATCCGTTATAAAATCAGGTATAAACTCTTTTTTTAATCGTTTGAAAAACGGGATAGAGCTATTTTTTGTCTTGTTTTTCAATGGTGAGATATTATTAATATACAGTCCAAAAACACCCAAATATATTAGAGAGTGCTTGCTGAAAAAGTCAAAGAACTTGATTTTCTAGCATAATTAATATAAAAAAATAAAATAAGTGGACAATTATTTTAAATTGCCCACCAAAGATTCCCAAAATAAAGTTAGTGATTACCGGGAGAAATTCCCACTTTTTTCTAATTCATCGAGTCTTAAGTAAGGAAGTTAGACAATCATTATTCTCTTTCTTCTTTACCCTTACTCTGATTTGTTTAATTTATCCAATCAACCATCACAACCAGAGTGACCATGAATTGCTATCGAGTTATGGTTAAACAGGTAGTATCAACGCGATAAAAATATCCTAGCTAAAGGATAAATTATTGTCAAGTCACCTAGCAACAATCATAGTGATAGTAATAAAAGTATTTTTTTGAAAATATTATTTAGTAAAGATTATATTGATTAATTAAAATCTATTTCTGGTAATGATTAGCACTATTTAAAGAAGAAATATCAGCACATTGATAGAGGAAATTATATAGCCTGAATAAAGTCAATGACGATCACAACTTTTAATTTTTACTAATTTCATAAACTACATTAATTTTGCCAATTTGACTACGATAACTCATAAATTAGTGATAGTTTATCATGCAGCAGAGTAAACACCTAGTTTTAATGCAGTTGTATGGAGGGAGTTTTTTTATATTTGAATTAAAGATGATTTCCAATATCACTTCCCAGATAAAATCTGCCTAATGAGGTATTGAATTTTGGTTTTATGCACTTATGATTCTATACTTTAGCATGAGGTTATAAAACTCCAAATAAGTCTTCAAATTCTTTACTGATTCTTGATCAGGATGAGAAAAACTGGCTATGTTCAATTTGTTGTTTATGTAATTTGTACGTTGCAGATATGGCGGTTTTTAGTCAGAAAAAACCTCAAATTTTGCTTGGGTATTAAATATTTCTGACTACTATATCTACCTCAACTATATCTACCTGAATTATAGCTAGTTTGTTATTGCTCATCAAGCCATTTTAGGCTGTATGTGTCAATAATGTTTGCCTAATTTTCATGAAGTTCTCAATTACAAGGAAAATTTGATGCGATTTTTAAATTTAAACCGGGCTAAATTTACCAACAGAACTGATAAAGTCAAATCAAATAATGGAATTTTTAATCCCAAAGACTCCACTGCCAACACCTTAAATGGTAATGATTGGATCATTGGTCAAACACAAGTTTCTAGTGATCTTGGTGTTGGGTTATCTGTAGATATTGCACCCGAAGATTTGGATTCTACCATCATCTCTGCTGAATTTATGGGCAGGACTAGTATTAATATTGATGGGATTAAAAACAAAGGTATTATCAATACAGGTAATGGAGCAGATAAAATAGTTGGAATTGCCAAAACTAACCTATCTGCTACTGCAAATACTGTATCTCAAGCCATAGCCCTAGTTGAAACTGTAGATACTGCCGCTATTACCAATGTTTTTGCATCTATTGAATTGAATACTACTACCGATGGGATTGATAATTCCGGTGGTGAAATTCACACTGGTCATGATAGCGATTATATTTATGGTTTTGCTGATGGTTTTATTTCCGCAATTGCCACAGCTTATGCAGATGCCTCGGCTATAGTTAATACTGATATGCCAGAAAATTTGACAGCCTTTGCAGAAGCAATAGCTATCAGTTTAGCTCAGGCAGATATCATCGCTAGAGGTATCAATAACACAAAAGGCAAAATTACCACTGGCAGCGGTCATGATACTATCATTGCTAAAGCCATCTCTGATACTGCTACTGTTGCTAATGCTGATGCTAGTGCTTTTGCTAGTGCTAATGACGAAAACCAAGCTTTGGCTCAGACTATCTTTAATGCTATTGCTCAGGTTGACGATATAGCGATCGCCATGGATAACACTAAAGGCTTGATCAATACAGGAACAGGTGATGATAAAATAAAAGCTATTGCTGAAGCTGATAACACAGCGATCGCCATTGACAACACCAAAGGTAGAATTTTCACTGGCAAGGGAGATGATACCATCATTGCCAATGCCACTGGTAGCGAATCTTTCGGCATCTTTGGCGGTTATATTGATATGGGTGATGGAGACGATAGTTTAGAAGCATCCAGTTTTGGCGGTGGTGTCAATATCAAAATGGGAAAGGGAAACGACGTTGTTTCTGGTTTTGGTAACGCCAAAGTAGATGGTGGTAAAGGTTTCGATATATTCAATTTTGGTGCTTACAACATCCAAGACTTTAGCATTAGTAGTCTAGGCACTAATGACAATCGGGTAATTTTTGAGCTAGATGGCATCACCATGATTACTACTGGATTTGAACAATTCAATTTTGCCAACAGCACTTTAACTCTAAATTTAGATCCTTTTTTAGGTTTCTAAAACCCTCGTAGAGACGTTCCATGGAACGTCTCCATAAATAATTAATTAGGATTTACCTGTAGCTTCATTTACAGCTAATTCTGAAGTTTCTATAGCTTCTTCCTGTGCTGGTAAACCATACATGGAACGATAAAGACCATCGTACTGTTTAGCAGATTCCAACCAACTGAAGTTTTCAGTCATACCCCGTTTTTGTAATTCTTGCCATTGGGGTTTAAAACGGAAACCTTCCCAGGCTCTGATCATACAGGTAAATAGGTCTAAAGGTTCATAACGATCAAAGCAATAACCTGTACCTGCGGCATTAACTGGATCATGGTGGGTGACAGTATCTACTAATCCCCCTGTACGGCGAACAATAGGAATAGAACCATAACGTAAAGCCATCATCTGACTAATACCACAAGGTTCAAAACGGCTAGGCATTAAAAACGCATCAGTTCCAGCATAGATGCGACGGGAAAGAGCGTCATTATAAAGGAGGTAGGTGGCCATTCTGCCGGGATAACGGGATGCTAACTGCCACATTTGGGTTTCGTAGTAGCGATCGCCTGTTCCCAACAACACAAATTGAGCATCTGTATAAGCCATAAAGCGGTCAAGAATCTGCAAAACCAAATCCAGACCCTTTTGTTCTACTAACCTACTTACCATCCCAATTAAGAAAGCACCAGAGTTAACTTCTAACCCCATTTCTTCCTGCAAGGCAATTTTATTAGCTTTGCGTTGATCTAAAGTATCAGTGCTGAAAGTTTGATGAATGTATTTATCAGTTGTGGGATTATAAACATCTGTATCTATACCATTGATAATCCCTGATAACTTGCTGCTAATAAAAGATAATAAACCTTCAATCTCTTCACCATAAGCAGGGGTTTTTATTTGTTCTGCATAGGTGGGAGAAACTGTATTCACCCGATCAGCAAACTGCACCGCAGCTGCCATCGTATTATGTCCCTGCATATACCAAGGACACCAAGTAATTTTCCGTAAATACCACTCCCAAGGCCCTTGATATGCCAAGTTATGAATTGTGAACACAGTCATAATATCTGGATCTTGGTGCATCCACACTGGAATCATGCCTGTATGCCAGTCGTGACAGTGGATAATTTCTGGTTTCCAGTAATTCCAAGCAAATTCTGCCGCACCATTAGCGAATAATGTAAACCGCCAGTCTTCGTCCTCCCCACCATAAATACGGCGGTTCAGAAAAGCCGGATGTCCAAATAGGTACAAGGGAACATCAGTTTTTGGGAGAACACTTTCATAAACTGAAAATTCCTGAAACATGGCAGCCCCTTTCCAAACAGGCTCTTCAGGAACTTCCATTTTATCGGGAAGAAAGCCGTAATAAGGTAGGAAAATTCGCACATCATGTCCCATTTCTCTGAGGACTTTAGGTAATGCACCCACAACATCACCCATTCCTCCGACTTTGGCAATGGGTGCAGCTTCGGCAGCAACAAATAAAATTCGCATGATAATTTTTTTTCTTAGAGGTCGTTAGTGATTGGTGACTGGTAATTGGTAATTGATGAAAATTTATCTGTCACCTGTCACCTGTACCCTATCACCTATCACCTATTACCTGTAAACTATCACCTTATGAACCGCGTTGAATTTCGGTAAATATTTTTTCTAATATTTCCGTAGCTCCTTGTTGACGCAAGTTAGTTGCTAGTTCTATTCCCAGTTTTTCCGCATCTTTGGCTAAACCAGTAACAGTGTTTTTTACCATTTGTTGACCATCTACACTAGCGACAATACCTGTGAGGGTTAAGTTATCACCACTGATTTCTGTGTTTACACCAATGGGAACTTGACAACCACCTTCTAAAGAGCGGAGGAAAGAGCGTTCTGCTAAACAGCGATCGCGGGTTTGGGTGTGTTCAATGGCTTTGAGAATGGTAATTAATTCGGCATCATCAGCACGGCATTCAATCCCTAAAGCTCCCTGGCCAACAGCATGAAGGGAAACTTCTGCTGATAAAATTTGGTGGATGCGATCGCCCATTCCTAATCTCTCTAAACCAGCTACTGCTAAAATCAAAGCGTCATATTCACCTGCATCTAACTTAGCCATACGTGTGTTCAAATTTCCGCGCACATCTTTAAAGTTAAAATGGGGGAATTTGTGCCGCAGTTGTGCCAATCTCCGCAGGGAAGAAGTACCAATTACCGCTCCTTCTGGCAGAGTTTCCAGAGTTTGTCCTTTGTATTTTTCATGGAATACCACCGCATCAGCTGGGTTTTCTCTTTCGGTAATTGTGGCTAATGTCAAACCCTCTGGTAAGTTAGTTGGCAGATCCTTGAGAGAATGAACAGCAAAGTCAACCTCTTGATTGATCATTCCCAATTCTAGTTCTTTGGTAAATAATCCTTTATCACCAATTTTCGCCAATGCTACATCCAGGATTTTGTCACCTTGAGTAGACATGGTATGAACTTCAAAATTGATGTCAGGATAACTTTTCTGAAGTTGCTCTTTTACCCAGTAAGTCTGAACTAGAGCTAGTTGGCTTTTACGTGAACCAATACGAATAGTACGAGCAGGGCTAGAAACTGATGTCATAAAATAATTTTGTCAAACCAGGCGATAAATTCACATTGATCTAGACTACCGCAGCAAGTGACTCACCGGATTGAACAAAATTCTTTACATTTGTTCATATTTCTCTCAGTCAACAGTAATTTAAAGACAGCTTAAATATAAAAATTATGATTATCATTGATATTGAGTATATTTTTATATATTGACTTTGTATTTATTTACTTATAATATAATGTCTTTTTACTATTATATATAATGACAATTAATACTGGTAATATGTCTCTAGTGATTGGCAAGTTTATCAATAAAACAGTTTCACATAAAAATGCTATAAGAGTAATTTAGTGTAATATTTAAAATCATCATTTCATCTATATGATTCGTTCCGCTTGCTTAATTTTCAACCCCGTGGCTGGTCAAGGTGATTCAGAATCAGAATTAGCACTAATTAAGTCAATTTTAGAACCAGAAATTGGTTTAGATATTCATTTCACTACCAAAGAGATTAGTGCTAAAGAACTTGCAAAAGCGGCAGTTGAACGCGGTGCAGAAGCAATAATTGCCTGTGGTGGAGATGGAACATTATCCGCAGCAGCAGGAGCAGTAGTGAATACACATATTCCCTTTGGCATTATTTCACGAGGAACAGCAAATGCTTTTGCCGCTGCTTTAAATATTCCTGATACCATTGAGGCAGCTTGTCAGACAATTTTAAAAAATCAGACCCATACTATAGATATAGGCTATTGCAATGATCAGCCAATGGTATTATTAGCGGGTATTGGCTTTGAAGCGGAAACTGTAGAGAAAGCAGATAGAGACGCTAAAAACCGGTTTGGAATGATGGCATATATTCTGGCTGGGATTCAAGAACTACAAAACCTCGAAAAATTTGATGTAGAGATTGAAACAGAAGATAACATTATTAGAACCCGTGCATCAGCTGTCACAGTTGCTAATGCTGCACCATCTACTTCTGTTTTAGCTCATGGGCCAGCGGGAGTTATTTATGATGATGGATTATTGGATTTAACAATTGTCGCTCCTGAAAGTAAAACTGCTGCGATCGCTGCCACATTACATTTATTTCAAACAGCTTCTTCTGGTACACCGGTGGAACGAGATGACATTGGCTACTTGCGAGCCAAACAGTTCAAAATTACAACAGAACCACCACAAAAAGTTGTGGTAGATGGAGAAATAGTGGGGAAAACTCCCGTGGAAATTAAATGTATCCCCGCAAGTTTAAAAGTTTTTGTTCCCTTTGTTAAAGAAGAAGTTCCATCAGAAAAATTGACAGGCTTGCCTAATTTAACTGTGGAAACAAAAGACTGATTAGTGAATAAATGACTAAATGATTCCAGTTCCTTTACCACGTTCACCTTCTGTATTTTTATTTACTTCCTTTAGTTCCTGTAAGCGTTCTGCTTTGTCTGCCATCAAATTTTCTGCGGCATCACCACGGGTTTCATAATACATTTCTGGTTCAACTGGATAGTTATTTAACAAACCTTCTTGGTCTACAGTATAACCATCTGTAGTGCGAATACTGTAAGTACCTGTTTGATCATCCGTGGCTGCATTGGAGATGTCTTCTTCAGAGGGAATTTGTTTATAATTTTCCTGTTCTCTCTCCATTCTTGCTGCTGTCTCTGCGGGAATGATTCCCCGATCATAACTATTTTTGGCAACTCTTTGGCTAGAATCTGCTGCATTTTGATTTAGTTTCTTATTCATATATTTAGTCCTCTGAGAATGACGCTGTTCAGCACTACGAAGACTAGAATACCTTATTCTTAATGCTCAAAATACTATCTCAGGTAGTGCATAAAGATTCAATATTTGTGAATATTTTCTACCTAAAGATACATTCTCTAATGGTCAGATTTGTGATAATATTTATACTAAATAAGCTAATCGCTTACATAACACTAGGTTAAAGACTTTACTATTTTCCTATTTTGCAGTTTCGCCAACAGCCTTGTTAGATCATCGCTAACCTCAGTAATATTCAGGTTTAAGGCTCTTAACTTTAACAATAAAACCAAAGTGTCACATTTAACTTTGAAAATACAAAAATGCAGGGTTAAATCTTTATAACCCTACATTAAAGCAGTGAATTAATCTAAAGTTCTTACCCTAATAGTTGTTGCTTGAATGCACTAACTTTCAAAGACAATTCTTTGCGGCTTTCAGATTTAAGCAAATACCGAATGGTAAACCAAATAGCATAAAATATGCCAATGATTTCAAAAATGGGAGCTAGTAAAGGTACACCATTTACCGCATCTAGAACAGCCACTAATATTTTGACTGTGATTAAAGCAGACAGAATAAAAACAATGCTTAAAATAGCTTGCTTGTTATTGTCAATAAAGCTGCCTAGATAGGTCGGTAATTGATCTAAGATGCTAACAACTTGTTTTAAGGTTTGCTGCCATTGGCTTTGGCTGTTGGATGTGTTAGTAGGGGAAAATTTGGACAAGTTCCCGGTTTTTTCTGCTCCCAAGGAGAAAGCATCCTCTGGTTGAACGGAAGGAGTTGAGTCTGGTTGCTGAGTTTCCATAGAATTTACCATTTGACGCAACAGTGTTGATCAGTGAGTGGACGTAAATGAATATATCAGTCTCAATCAAGAATACCAAGTTAAAAATATTTCAGCCACCTAGCCGGATAAGTGTTTTGTATGATAAGGTAGTAAAATATAATTGTAATACACTTAGTCAATTCTTAGTTAATTTTAGTGAATTTCGTTGATCATTTCCATGAGGATCTGATTCCCAGGGTGCCAAAGCATTAACAAAGTGAAGTTTAATCAAATATTTAAACAATTCACAGGTTATCTTAACAAAAACCAACCAACTAAAATCTAAAGTTGATAGTTTGGATATTCAGGTAAAAACACTGTTGTGATATTAATCACATGATTATTAACATTAAAATTACAGTTAATTGATTACATCAACAGTTACCTTATATTTAAGTTAACCATTTATAAATTGTACACAAAAATTATTTATTGATTTATTGCAGAATGATTATGAGGAGTAACGCTTATGTTAGAAAAACTATTTTTAGCATCTATTTTAACATTTAGTTTTGGTTTATTTGCAGAAATAGGCTGGTTTGAAGGAAACCAAAAAATAGTGCAAACACCTTCCCATCAACAGATAGTTTTTAATTCAGTTAAAAATTACGACCAAACAAAAATAGATGCAGATAGACAATAATGGATATCTGGTGAAAATTAAATATGTACAACTTCAAACCTGTATAGAGATGTTCTGTAGAATGTCTCTATAGAATTTTTATAGATTCAGTTAAGATTGAGTTTTGATTAAGATATATTGTTACTGAGAATTGCTTGGTAGTATAGCCATGGACAAGGCGGTTAGGAAATTAAGTAGAACTAAAACTTAGACACTGAAAGACTTCTAGCTCTGTCACCTGTCACCTGTTCCCTGTCACCTGCTATACAAGCCACCCAAATTGATCTTTAGTGTTCAATCTAAAATTCAAAAATCCGATGACAGAGAATATGAAAAAACCAATTATTGCTACAGCAGCATTTTTACTGACTATTTCTTTACCAGTAACTGCACAAGCTGCAAATAATTACGAAGCTATCAAAAAGTTATTAGCTAATAATCAATGTGAAAATTGTAATCTTCGTAATGCTGGCCTAGTGATGGCAGACTTGAGTGGTGCAAACTTGAGTGGTGCAGACTTGAGCGGTGCAAACTTGAGTCGTGCAAACTTGAGTGGTGCAAACTTACAGGGTGCTAATTTACAGGGTGCAAGTCTATTCGGTGCAAACTTAACAAATGCTAAATTAGATTCAGCCAATCTCATGGGTGCAGATTTGAGAAACAGCTATTTAATGAATGTAGCATTAACAAATGCTAACTTAAATGCGGCTAACTTCCAAGGTGCAGTGGGTATACCTTTACAAATAGCTAAACCGGAAGAATTTTATGCTTGGGGTGTAGCAGCAGCAGAAAAAGGCAATCTTGATCCAGCTATTGATTATTTTAGCCAGGCGATCGCCCTCAAACCAGAATATGCAGGTGCATATTTAGCCCGTGGTGTGGCTAGTTACCAAAAACTAGACCGAAAAAGTGCCATAGTAGATGCCCAACAAGCAGCAAAATTGTTTGCAGAACAAAAAAATGCAGAAGGGATACAAACAGCACAGGCATTTATTCTGGAACTGACAACACCTCATTCAGAAACTGTCAGCAAAGGTAAACCCAATTTTATGAACTTTGTCGGTAGCTTGGGTTCAATGTTATTACAGTTTCTACCTTTCTAGCTCATAGGTGACAGGTGACAAAATTTTGAGAGAATAAATATCTACAACATCGTAGTGATGACGATGATGGTAAAGAAGGAACAAACATAAATGTCAGAAAATTTTAAGAGTAAAGTAGTTACTCAAGGGGTGCAGCGATCGCCTAACCGTGCTATGTTACGGGCTGTAGGTTTCCAAGACGAAGATTTTAACAAAGCTATCGTCGGGATCGCTAACGGTTATAGCACCATCACCCCTTGTAATATGGGGATTAACAAATTAGCACAAAGGGCAGAAATCGGTGTCAAAGATGCCGGAGCTATGCCCCAAATGTTCGGTACTATTACTATTAGTGATGGTATTTCCATGGGAACAGAGGGAATGAAATATTCCCTAGTTTCCAGAGAAGTAATTGCAGATTCCATTGAAACCGCCTGTACTGGTCAAAGTATGGATGGGGTATTGGCTATCGGTGGTTGTGATAAAAATATGCCAGGGGCAATGTTAGCGATCGCCCGCATGAATATTCCTGCTATTTTTGTCTATGGTGGCACAATCAAACCCGGACATTATGACGGTAAAGACCTAACCGTTGTGAGTTCCTTTGAAGCTGTAGGCCAACATAGTGCCGGTAAAATTGACGAAGCAGAACTTTTAGCAGTTGAACGTAACGCCTGTCCTGGTGCGGGTTCTTGTGGAGGAATGTTTACAGCTAATACCATGTCTTCAGCCTTTGAAGCGATGGGCATGAGTTTACCCTATTCCTCAACCATGGCCGCAGAAGATGCAGAAAAAGCTGATAGTACAGAAAAATCAGCCCATGTTTTAGTAGAAGCTATTCGTAAGCAGATATTACCCCGGCAAATCATCACCCGTAAGGCGATAGAAAACGCCATTTCTGTAATCATGGCCGTTGGTGGTTCTACCAATGCAGTATTACACTTTTTAGCGATCGCCCGTGCAGCTGGCGTAGAACTGACATTAGACGACTTTGAAACCATCCGTGGCCGTGTTCCCGTCATCTGTGACTTAAAACCCAGTGGTAGATATGTGGCCACAGACCTACACAAAGCCGGCGGAATCCCCCAAGTCATGAAAATGCTCCTAGTTCATGGCTTATTACATGGTGATTGTCTCACCATCTCTGGACAAACAGTAGCCGAAGTTTTAGCTGATATCCCCGCAGAACCCCGTCCAGATCAAGATGTGATTCGCCCTTGGCATAACCCCATGTATGCCCAAGGCCACCTAGCCATCCTCAAAGGCAATCTTGCTACCGAAGGTGCAGTTGCTAAAATTACTGGTGTGAAAAACCCTGTAATTACAGGCCCTGCCAGAGTATTTGAATCAGAAGAATCCTGTTTAGATGCAATTTTAGCAGGAAAAATCAAAGCCGGTGATGTGATCATTGTCCGTTACGAAGGCCCCAAGGGTGGCCCAGGAATGCGGGAAATGCTCGCTCCAACTTCAGCTATAATTGGTGCTGGTTTAGGTGACTCTGTCGGTTTAATTACTGATGGACGCTTTTCCGGTGGTACTTATGGAATGGTAGTTGGCCACGTCGCCCCAGAAGCTGCTGTAGGTGGAAATATCGCCCTAGTCCAAGAAGGTGATAGTGTAACTATTGATGCTACTGCTCGGCTATTACAGGTTAATGTTTCAGAGCAAGAATTAGCTAGTCGTCGGGCTAAATGGCAACCCCCCGCACCCCGTTATACAAAAGGTGTTTTAGCTAAATATGCCAAACTCGTGGCTTCCAGTAGTGTGGGTGCTGTCACAGATTTGGATTTGTTTGCTAACTAATTTTCACTAATTTCATCGTCATTTGTTTTCAATGGAGGTGGGTTTATTCACTAACTCATCTCCTAATTTTTTGGTTAATCAAAAGTTAATCTAAATTTAAAGATATAAATCTAATTCCTAAATTCCCATGTGCAGTGATGTTGATTTTAATTTTGATGTTGATTTTGTCAAATCACTATTTACAAAAAATATAGTGTGTTATCTTACATAAAGAATTTAACAGTTCTTGAAAAATCTATCTCAAGATAGATATTAAATATAACCAAAGATATATTACTAAGTTTAATTCAGTATAGTTTAATAAAACTTGATTTAGTTACTCAAAAGTGATAATTGCTGCAATTAAATAAATTACTGTAACCATTTCCCTGATCTAAGAGAATTCAAATACTTATCATGCCAATTTAATAATATGGTAAATCGCATCTCCCATAAATTAGCTATAGCTACAACATTCATTGGTTTTATAGTTTTACTAGGATGGATTTTTAATATTCCGGTAATGAAGAGTATTTTACCGGAATTTGTGACCATGAAATTTAATACAGCCCTGGGTTTTTTATTGGGTGGTATATCTTTATATTTATGGATTAATAATTCTCATAAAAATAGAATAAATATCAAATTATTATCTAAAATTTTAGCATTCATCGTATTATTACTGGGTTTAACAACATTAATTCAATATAGCTTTAAGATTAACTTAGGAATTGATGAACTATTGATCAAAGACTCGGAAAATTCCGTGAATACTTCCAATCCAGGCAGAATGGCACCAAACACAGCTATTTGTTTTTTTTGGTTAGGTTCTTCCTTACTTTTATTGCACTACAGAAAATTTAATCTTGCTCAATTTCTAGCTGGTGCTAGTTTTTTAATTGCTTTATTAGGATTTGTTGGTTATGTATTTGGAATTAGCGACTTTTATTACATAAAACCATTATCTGCCATGGCACTACACACAAGTGTTTCATTCTTGTTATTAAGTACAGGAATTTTACTAGCTAGTTGCCAAAATGGTTGGATGCAAGAGATCACGAGTTCCTATATGGGGGGGATAATTGCCCGTAATCTGATCCCCTTAATTGTCATATTTCCTATTTTCAATTCAGGATTATTCTTATTTGCCCATCAAACGAATATATTACCTGTGGAGATAGGGTTTGTATTTTTGTCTATTTTGAATATTGCTGTCTTGGGTGTAATGGCTTGGTGGAATGCTAGATACATCAATAATATGGACAAAAAAAACCAATATCTCCAACAAGAATTACAAGCAGCTAATGAAAATTTAGAAACAAAAGTAAATGAGCGTACACAACAACTAGAAAATGTTAATGAAGCTTTAGAAGACAGTCGTCATCAATTATCAAATCTGATTAATACCTTACCAGGAATTGTTTTTTATCGTAGTGATAATGATGATTGGTCAATAGAAAGTATTAGCGATGGTTATTTGCCTATTCTTTATGATTGTCAAAAAGAATCATGTCAACCTTATAGAGATTATAAATTTCAAAATTTAATTATTACAGACGATATACCCAAAATTCTATTAGCTATAGATACAGCTATTAAAAATAATACTAATTATCAAGTAGAATATCGGATTTTAACTCCATCAGGTCAGGAAAAATGGTTATTGGAAACAGGTGTAGGAACATTAGTTAATGGCGAGAGAAAAATTCAAGGTTTTATGACTGAGATTACTTCTCTGAAAAAAACACAAGCTGCATTAGCAGAAAGTGAGAATAAATTCCGGGAATTAGCAGAAAATATTGATGAAATCTTTCATATCAACTCCGCTGACCTGAGTGAAATGCTTTATATTAGCCCTGGGTACGAAAAAATCTGGGGTATAAGTCGTGAAAATATTTATCAAAATCCTAATTCTTGGATTGATTCTGTACATCAAGATGATTATCAACATCTCTTATCTGCTTGTCAAAGTTTAATGCAGGGCAAACCCTTAAAAGAAGAATATCGCATTATTCGTCCTGATGAAGATATTCGCTGGATATCTGGTCGTGTCTTCCCTGTTTATGATCAAAATTGGCAAATACTACGTCATGTGGGAGTTGCTACGGATATCACAGAACGAAAATTGACAGAAATTGCTCTGAAATATAGTGAAGAAAGATATCGCTCCTTAGTTAAAGCTACTACCCAAGTTATTTGGACAACTGATGGCACAGGACAATTTGTCACTCCCCAGTCAAGTTGGGAAGCTTTTACTGGTAAAGGATTTGCTGAACATCAAGGCTGGAACTGGACAAATAGTATTCATCCTGATGATCAAGAACGTACCAAGAAAGTTTGGTTACACAGCCTAGAAAACCGCTGTTTGTATGAAAATGAATGTCGTATTTTATCTAAAGCTGGGGAATATATGTATTTTTGGGTACGTGCTGTACCAATTATGAACAATGATGATTCCATTCGGGAATGGGTGGGAGCTTGTACGGAAATCACAGAACGTAAAAAAGCGGAACTGGAAATTAGACAACTTAATGAACAATTAGAGGAGCGAGTACAGCAGCGTACGGCTGAATTGACAGCCGCTAATAAGGAACTAGAAGCATTTTCTTATTCTGTTTCCCATGACCTACGCGCCCCTTTGCGTGGGATAGATGGTTTTAGTAAGACACTTTTAGAAAGTTACGGAGATAAATTAGATGATCGTGGTAAACACTATTTAAATAGAGTGAGGGCTGGTACTCAGCGGATGGGAGAATTGATTGATGATATGCTGCAACTCTCACGAGTTAGCCGTTCTGAGATGAAATTTACTACCGTTAATCTGAGTGCGATCGCTCAAGGAATTGCTCAAGAACTGAGTGAAAATGAACCACAGCGACAGGTAGAGTGGTTAATCTCTCAAAATTTAAGGGTTCAAGGTGATGCCCATTTGTTAAGAATTGTCCTAGAAAACTTACTAAATAATGCTTGGAAATTTACATCTAAGAAAAAACAAGCGATTATTGAGTTAAATTCAATGGATTCTATAAGTGATAATAATGATTATACAACCTACATAATCAGGGATAATGGGGACGGGTTTGACCAAGCTTATGTTCATAAACTTTTTCAAGCCTTTCAACGACTCCATTCAGGAGCAGAATTTCCGGGAACAGGTATTGGTTTAGCAACTGTAAAAAGGATAATTAATCGTCATGGGGGTGATGTGTGGGCCGAAGGAGTTGTTGGAGAAAGTGCAAGTTTTTATTTCACTTTACACAATTAAGTTTATAGCTAAATATGCCACAAACCTCAACTCTGTTAATTGTTGAAGATAACCCTGATGATGTAGAATTAACACTACTTGCATTTTCGCAAACAGGGTTACAAGAAAATGTTGTTATTGCCAGAGATGGTGTAGAAGCAATTGATTATCTGTTTGCAGAAAATAGATCAGAACCTCTGCCAAATTTAATTTTATTAGATTTGCAGCTACCCCGAATTAATGGGTTAGAAGTTCTACGACAAATTAGAGCTAATGCTCGGACTCGGTTGTTACCTATTGTGATTCTGACGACCTCTGATGAAGAGAGTGATCGGCTAAAAGGCTATGGTTTGGGTTGTAACAGTTACATTCGTAAACCTGTGAACTATGAGCAGTTTTTGAATGTAATTCAACAGATGGGAATGTATTGGTTAGTTCTGAACAGTCCTCCACCCCTAACCTCATAACTTAAATGTATGAATTATCAACTCAAAATTCTTATTGTCGAAGACAACCCAGATGATGCAGAATTAATAGTATTGGAGTTAGAACAAGCAAATTATCAAGTATTTTACCAACAAGTTGATACTGGCGAAGCCATGGCAAATGCTATGGAATCTCAGGCATGGGATGTAATTATCTCAGATTATTCCATGCCCAGTTTTAGTGCTTTTGCTGCTTTGGATTTATTTAAACAACTCAATTTAGATATTCCTTTTATTGTTGTATCTGGGTCTATTGGAGAAGAAACAGCCGCTCAATTAATGAGAAATGGCGCTCATGACTATTTACTCAAACATAATTTAACTAGACTAGCTCCTGCAATAGATAGGGAATTGCGAGAAGCCAAAATACGTTGTGAGCGTAAACAAGCTTTAGAAAAAGTAGAGTTTTTAGCCTTTTATGATGAATTAACAAAATTACCTAATCGCCATGCTTTCTTAGAGACTCTACAGCAATATGTTGATCATGGTGATAATTTTGCAGTTGTGTTTATTGAAATTGATCAATATCGGCAAATTAAATATGGATTTGGTCACATAAAAAGTGAACAATTAATAATTAATATAGCAACCAGGTTAAAAGACAATTTACAGCCTGGTGATTTTTTAGCTAGAATTGGCAAAGATGAATTTGCGCTGATTTTTACTAATTGCGATGCTGTAAATAATGTCGAAAAAATAGCTACAGAGCTACATTGTTTAATAGATCCACCTTTTGATTTACAAGGGTTTATAATTTATGCTTCAATTACAATAGGTATCGTAGATTCTAGCATTGGTTTTAGGGAATCAGCAGAATTTTTACGAGCGGCTGAAATTGCTAACCACAATGCTAAAAAACAAGGATTACAGAATATTGGTGTTTTGTATAATCAACAGATGCAAACCCAAGCCTTAAAAAGATTACAAACAGAAAGTGAACTTAGGCAAGCCATTAGTAATCACGAAGTAAAATTATTTTATCAGCCAATCGTCGAATTAAGCAATTTTAAACTTGCAGGTTTTGAGGCTTTAATTCGTTGGCAACATCCTCAAAAAGGATGGATATCCCCAGATGAATTTATTCCCTTAGCAGAAGAAACTGGCTTAATTATTCCTCTCGGTGAATTCATTTTAGAAACCGCTTACAATCAGATCAAAATATGGCAAGATCAACTTTCTGATTATTTACCTTTGAGTTTATCGGTAAATATGTCATGTGTACAGTTAGAGGAAATAGCAATAGTTCCTCAAATTATTAATAAATATCAGTCCCTGGGTTTAGATGGTGTCACCCTCAAGTTAGAAATTACTGAAAGTAGCTTGATGAATAATACACCAAAAATAATTCAATGTTTACAACAATTTCGAGTAGCAGGTATCCAGATATCCATTGATGATTTTGGGACAGGTTATTCTTCTTTATCTTATTTAAAAAATTTGCCTATTGATGTCCTCAAAATTGATCGTGCTTTTGTATCAAGAATAGAAGAAAGAAAAGATTTTGGGATTATGCAAGCAATTATCGCTTTAGCTCAAACACTTGATTTAGATGTAGTTTCTGAGGGTATAGAAACAACAGCACAAATGGAGCTTTTGCGATCGCTTGGTTGTAAATATGGACAAGGTTATTTATTTTCTCCAGCAATACCAGCAGATAAAATTCAAAATTGGTTAAAAAAAATCAATCGAGAAAATATTGATTACAAAAGCTTAGTAGCAAATTCCTTGGGAGCAAAACATTTCACATGATAAGTACCTGGGCAAAATTAATTGCACATTTGGGAAAACAATAGAAATCTCTGTATCTCTTGTCTGTCACCTGTCACCTGTTACCTGTCACCTTCCCTAAATATGAAATTTATTTTGCACGACTACTTAGCTAAGAACCTAGTCCTACTGTGCTTATCCGAGAAAACCTCGTCTGGACTTTTTCCCGCGCTCATGTTGAGATTTATCCATGATTGCTGGTTTAGTTTTCTGGTAAAGTGAGAATTTCTACACCATTTTCCGTTACTGCGATTGTATGCTCAAATTGGGCGGAAAGTTTGCGATCGCGTGTCACCGCAGTCCAACCATCACTTAACATTTCGACTTCCTGCGTACCCTCATTAATCATGGGTTCAATGGTAAATACCATTCCTGGTCTTAACCGCTTACCTTTACCCCTTGTGCCAAAATGGGGAATGTCTGGTGCTGTATGGAAAATGTTACTAATGCCATGGCCGACAAATTCCCGCACTACGGAAAAACCCTCAGCTTCGGCGTATTCCTGAATTGCTGCACCAATATCACCGATTTTCGCCCCTGGTTTAACTTCCGCAATCCCTAAGTATAAACATTTTTCTGTCACTTCTACCAATTTTTGGGTACTGGGTTTAGCACTACCAACGATAAATGTTTTGGAAGTATCGCCATGATAACCATCAACAATTGGTGTGACATCAATGTTAATAATGTCACCTTCTTTCAGGATTTGTCGTGGGTTGGGAATACCATGACATATAACTTCATTAATACTGGTGCAAATTGACCGAGGAAAGCCTTTATACCCTAGCGGTGCGCTTTTTGCTCCCTGGGCTTGTGTCCATCTTTCCGCTTCATCATTGAGTTTTTGGGTACTTACCCCTGGTTTAACTAATGGTTCTAAATGCTGTAATAATTTAGCTGCTAAACTTCCAGCTTTACGCATTTTTTCGATTTCGCGTTGGGATAAAATAACAATTTGTTCAGTTCTCATTTATCTATCTATGATTGTTCCTGTGTTAAAAATATGTGAGCTATCAGCAGTCAGCTTTTTAAAGGACAGATAGCGGTATGTACTTGAATAAGATAGTTCCAAAAAACATAGACAAATATCTCATGCCTTTCATTTGCCGGGAATAACCCCGACAGGGCGGACTACAACGCCCTCTATCCCTAGACTAAATGCTGTCGGGACTACTTTTCGTAAAATATTCAAACTACCATTGACATCAGCATGAATCAATAAACCATTACCTGTTTGATAAAACTTAGTTCTGATTCTGCGACCACTAAATTTTACACTGAGCTTAGTCGAAGTGTTCACTTCTTTCGAGTCAACTTTGCCATAAGTAGGAATAGGATCTTGGTCTAAAAAAGAAGCTACAGAAGTGTAAGACTCCTCAGAAACCAATACATTTATCCCCACTAATTTCGCTTTATAACTCAACTGCTGTACAAATCGAGTATGGGGAATACAAACAAAGTTTTGATTATTTCTACTGCCCAAATTCCCATTCTGTTTCCACAAGGAATTTTGACCTATTACTAAAGTCCCAATCCCACACTTGACTAAATGGTTAATAATTAAGCGACTGGCTTTATGCAGATAATCATCTACTCGAAAATTCCGTTTTTTAGTTAAACTTTGTAGTCGTTTAGAGGTCTTTTGATGTGCAGGTAGTAAAGATTGTAAATTGGCTTTTCTTTGATTATAATAACGATTAATTGATTTGATAATCCGCCCGGAAACCAGAACTGGTATAAATCCCGGCTGGTTTGATGTTAAGGTTGCTAGATTATCTATGCCTAAATCAATCGCTGCTATGGAATTAGGGTCTAAACCATAATCTGTTTCCTCTTTTTCATAGACAACTTCTACTACATAATGGTCAATCTTGGGGACAATTCTTACTTGATTGAGATAACAATAGTCTACTTTTGTAGGAATGTGAATCTGTGTTTGTGACAGATGAATCAACCCAGATTTCATTTGGGGTTTACTCACTGCTTGGGCTGTGTAAACTAATAAATGTCTACCTTTTTCTTTGTGTTTATATTTGGGTAATTTCGGTCTACCTAAAAATTTAGATTTATCTGAGGCATAAGCTGTAATTGCTGCAAAAAAACTTAACCAGTTGCGATGTAATCCTAATAATACTTGTTGGGCAACTTTCGCTGGTAAGGCCTGGTATGGTTCTGTCCCTTTTAATTGTTTTGCTAAACAATTGTAGTCAAGATATTTTTGAGTAAAGATGAAACTTTGGCGAATATGGAAGTTAGCATAATTGTAGAGGTTTTTGGCAGCAAAACACAATTTATCAATCTCCTGATAATGGGGATGATTTCTTTGAATGATATGCCGCTCGACTACTTGCATACACTAGCTAGTTTCTATGAATATTCGCCCATATATACTAACATATCTTAGATCTGATAATGCACAAAATTCTTGCTCCGTTCTCTTTGCACAAGAAAGTCTATATGAGTTATTTTAGCTGACTTCTGTGTGATTAATGACTATAGATGACTATATTTGTCATAAATTCGGCGAAGTTTACCAATACTTTCAACGCTGGCTGCTTACAAAAATATAGTTAAACCAGTTTCTGCTGCCCTACGTGCTGCGTCTGCTACTTTTAGAGTATACAAACTTGCCTCCGGTGTCACATATAAGGGTTTGCCATAAAAAAGATGATCTAAAACCATATTTGTATCTTTGGCAAATAGTCCCCGCCGATGACCCATATCAATCAGTTTAGTTTTCTCTGGCTGGACTAAAACGCCTGTATTGCCATCGAGAACTAAACCCCCATTTTCACCGTGAATTTCTAGCTTTCTTTCTGACTGCCAGATGCTTTCACCTTTACCATAAATTACTTGAGCTAATAAACCACTTTGGAAACACAATTGGGCTGTACAAAGGCAAGTTTGATAGTAGTCAGTTTCTGTTTCCCAATATCTCTGGTGACAGTTAACAGAGAAAACCTCACCAAATACATCAATCAGACGATGTAAACGAGATAACGCCCCAATGAGGGGAAAACCAAACTGTTCATGGTGATAAGTCCATTTTCGGGGTGCAGGGTGTTCCGGTTTGATGGTACTCAGACGTACATAAAACAAGTTACCAAGTTGGTCTAGGTTTTGTTTGAGGGTTTGATGCCAACCACCTAAAAGTTCAATATGTTCAACGTGTAGTAGTTTATTTTTAGCTTTAGCTAAGGCAATTAGTTCTTCTGCTTCTTTAACATCCACAGATAAGGGATACTCAACTATTACGTGTTTGTCATTGTCTAGGGCGGCTCTAGTGATTTTACCATGATCTAAATTAATGGTGGAAATGACTACTAAATCTATATCTTCCCGTTCCACTAATTGTTGCCAAGAATTTATCGCTTCCATTTGATAGGCTTGGGCTAAAGCTGCGGTTTTTTCGGGAGTATTGCCGGCGATCGCTACCAAATTTGTGCGAGAATCTTGATTGAATGCCTCAGCCCTCAGTTTGGCGGCATATCCAGTCCCAACTAAACCTACTTCTATGGTTTTATCCACCAAAGGTGGCTCTGTATTATACATGATTTTCACAAATTCAGTTGACAATCTTCATTCTCTCATTACCCACTACATCCAAGACCCCATAAACCAAGCTAGGGAACAGTAAAAACTCGGATTTCTCTATTTTCTGGCCATGCAACCACAAAAATAATACCCTCAAAGATGCTTTTGCCATCTGCCTAAATACTGATTTTAGATAACTAAAACTTATTAGTCATAAGTAACTAAATTTCATTACTAATCGTGGTCTATTTTCTGTTACAAAGTTTAAATTTTCCCGTAGTATCAGAATTGAACCAAATCAAATTAGGCAGCTAATTCTATCGAGTTAACTGTACAGTTTGCTTTAGGATAACTTATACTGCCATTTTTACAAGAGAGGACTATCAAATGGCTACCTACAAGGTAACTTTAATCAACGAAGGTGAAGGGCTAAATACAACAATTGATGTTGAAGAAGATACTTATATTCTAGACGCTGCTGAAGAAAAAGGAATTGAATTGCCTTATTCCTGTCGCGCTGGTGCTTGTTCCACCTGTGCTGGTAAAATTACCTCTGGTACAGTTGACCAGTCTGATCAATCATTCTTAGATGATGATCAAATCGAAGCTGGATATGTTCTCACCTGTGTTGCTTATCCAACTTCTGACTGTACAATTCAAACCCACCAAGAAGAAGCTCTTTACTAGGAATTACTAGCCATGGTGTTGACAACTGCCAAGGCTTTACCGTTACAGTAAGATAACAGAGACTTCCCACAATCAATTTTGGAAATTGAATGAACGGAACTCGGTAGCTAATTCTATAAGTTTGGCTGCTTATTTGTTCTGGAAATAACTTACACTGCCGTTATTACAAGAGAGGAATATCAAATGGCTACTTACAAAGTCACATTAAAGAACGAAGCAGAAGGCATCAACAAAACCATCGAAGTTGCAGATGATGAAATTATTCTAGACATTGCAGAAGAACAAGGTCTTGACCTACCTTATTCTTGCCGTGCTGGTGCTTGTTCTAGCTGTGCTGGTAAACTTGAAAGTGGCACAGTTGATCAAGAAGATCAATCCTTTTTAGATGATGATCAAATCGAAGCTGGATATGTTCTAACTTGTATTGCTAAACCAACTTCTGATTGTGTAATCGTTACCCACCAAGAAGAAGCTCTGTACTAAGAATCAAGTTTTACACTATTAAAACCTTACCGCCACTGTACCTTATTCAAGGTATGGCGGTGGTTTCTACTTATTATTTTTTAACAGGACTAGGAAGGCTTAATCTCTTCACCAAGTTTTTTGAGTTCTGCACCAGGATAATAAAATTGCAGAATTTTAGCACTAGACCATCCTAGTTTGGCTAAATTTTGAGCGCCTGTTTGACTTAAACCCACGCCATGTCCTAAACCTCCACCAACAAAAGCATAGCCCCATATTCCTGGTGTTCCTTTGTTGAGAGGTTGGAGATAAAATAGTGTACTCCGGGGAGCAGCAAAAGCACTACGAATTTCATCTTTTTCCAGGGTGAAAGTACCAATATCTGTTTTTATCCCCATTTCTAATATTCTTCCGCTTTGGCTACGTTTGGTGACTGCCATAGCTTCAAGGGTTTTAAAGTTGGCATAAGGACTTTTTTTAGCTCGTAAAAATTTCTGTAAATGCCAGGTGATATCTTCTACACTGGTTTGTTTATTCCAGCGGAATACATCCCATTTACTTTCGTTAAATCCGGTTTTTAAGTTAATAAACTGTCGAAAATTATTTTCGTCGCTTAAATTCTTTGCCGATAAGTCCCAAATATTGTTAGGTGCATCTACTACTGGACGTAAATAAGAGCGATCTTCTCCATTCCAAACATCGCTAAAATAGGCTGTGACACCCCCTGTGGTTGAGGAATATAGGGCATCTACTAATTCGTTGTTGTAGGTGAGTACCATTCCTCTGGTAGTGGCGATCGCCTGATCTGTAGTTTTGGCTGCTGCATTTAAACCATTATAAACTTGACAGTGTGTTGTTGCACATAATTCATAATTGTCAACCGCAAATCTACGGACGTTACGCAGGGCGTAGGTACGGGCAATAATTGCTTGAGCTTCTAAGGATGCTGTCGGTGCTTTCGTGCCAATTTCATAGGGAACGACTCCCCGCAGATATGTTTCTAAAGGTACTTGATTGACTAAGGAATAAGTCCCATAAGCATTGGGTTGTAAGTTTAACCGTCCTGCATAAAGACGGTTATTATTGGCTTTTTCGCTATCATTGACGCGAATTAGATTTTTCGTGGTGGTAATTTCTAAATACTTATCGCTGTAACGCTTACCGTTAATTTCCCAACTGACTCGCGGTATTTGTTCAAGAATTTGGGTATCTAAATATGGCAACTTCTGTCCCGATACTTCTATGCTTCTGAGTAACAAGCGCCGTAGCAAAGGACTGCTATACACTTCTCGTTTAGCCCAGACTTGCCAGCCGTCGGGTTGACTTATTTCTACCTCTATTCCCTGGTCACGCCAGTTTTTGGCACTGTCTTCTGCGGTTTCAAAGGTGCGAAAATCTCCTAAAACTACTACCTCTTGGACTTTGGGTTGAGGCAAAGTTTCCATGACTGTTTCCAGTTCTATGGGGTTGGCTGTGACTAGGGTTTGTGGCTTATTGTTAACTGAAAATTGTAGTTTTAAGCGATCGCCTGGAGTCGGTGTTAACTTGAGTTTGTCTGTTGGTGTGTCTCCAAATCTCTGGATAATGCCAATTTGTAGTTCTACATCTGGGTGACTTTGAACAGGACTTGATGCAGCAGTCAATCCTATCAGGCAGAAAGTAGTGGCTAATTTGTAGGAAGAACGCCAGAAAAATATTTTCATGAAAACTCGATTTTTCTCCCACAGTGAGGCTTTGGGACAGATTTTAACTGATTTTAGAGCGTTTTGTTTATGCTGTTTATGCCCTCCCATCATATCACTACCTGTTTTTTGTCAAACACTTGCAACTTAAAGTCATAACGACTATGATTTATTGAGATAACCCAGAATAAATTGTTAATACTTGTCTATGGTAAGAATTCAAGAAATTCCTTTAAATCAAATTAAACGTCCATTACCACGTCAAAATGACCCTCAGAAAGTCAAAGAATTAATGGATTCAATTGCCGCAATTGGTCAACAAGAACCAATCGAGGTTCTAGAAGTAGAAGGACGATATTATGGCTTTTCTGGTTGCCATCGTTATGAAGCTTGTCAACGTCTAGGGAAAGAAACAATTTTAGCCAGAGTCAGAAAAGCTACTCCTAGTGTTCTGAAAATGCACTTAGCATAATGATGGAGTTGAACTCATCTAACAGGAAAGCTTAGATGTTGAGAAGTTTATTAGCAGAATAAAAATTAAGAAATGGGGTATAATAAGTCGCAAAAACCTATACCCCATGCTTTATGGTCAATGAAGATTTAACCAATAAGTTGCAAAAATTAATGCAGCGTGTGGGAATTTCTAGTTTTAAAAATCTCAGTCGTGCAGCTAGTGTTTCCGAGCGTCAAATACTATCTTTACGGCAGGGAAAGCTAAAACAAATGAAAGTTGAGGTATTATTAAAAATTTCGGAAATATTAAAAATCTCATTAACTGAATTAATAGAAACCTTTTCAGATGTTAATTTTCCATCCCATCCAGAAAATTTACAAAAAAATCCTAAAAACCCACACAACGCTAACACAAATCAGGAAATTGCTGATTTACAAAGAGAGTACAAACGAGTAATACTCAAGCTAGAACAGCAGAGAGCGGTGTTACAACAAGAGTTTCAGCAGTCAAGTTTGCAAATATTAGAATCTTTATTGTTGTTTTGGCCAACCGCAGCACAGAAGGCCAAAGATAACCCTCAGCTAGAAGCAGTGAAAATACTTGCTTTAGTGCAAAAGCCATTAGATCAATTATTACAGACTTGGGGGGTGGAAACTATTGGTTCAGTAGGTGCTGAAATACCCTATAACCCTCAATTGCACCAAATATTGCAAGGAAATGCTGAAGTAGGCGAAATTGTAAAAGTGTGTTATGTTGGATACCGTCAAGGTGACAAGTTACTATATCGAGCTAAGGTTAACGCTATTAAATAGAGATAAGTAGGTCGGCGTTAAAAATTGTAATCTTGAGAATTAAGATATTTCCGCTAATGATTATCGTCAAGATAATTGTTGATTAGATTCATTTTTAACAGTTTTCTGTCAAACTTTAAAATAGAAAATACATGATTTTATAGATATTTTATTGACAAACTAAATAAGTGTTTAATTTGTTAAATAATATTTTTCCATGTTGATAATTAAAAAATATCCTATATTAGCTATATTGGTATATACTAGCTACAAGAGAACATAATTTGATATCAATCAGAGTAATCTAACTATGAGTCAGCAGGTGAAAGTTATTAAACTTAATAAAAATCTAAATGCTGAAACTTCCTCAGAATTTCAGCAAGACATTGCCCAAATTCTAGAAAGTGGTGCAAAAATTGTCTTAGTGGATTGTCAAAATATTACATTTTTGGATAGTTCTGGTTTAGGATCTCTAGTTTTAGCTTTCAAAAACCTGCGAGATGCTGACATTAAAATGGTACTCTGTTCAGTGAAAGAGGAAGTAAGAATGATATTTGAACTCACTAGCATGAATGAAATATTTGAAATATTTCCCAGTGAGGATGCCTTCAATCAAGTTTTGCTTGCAGCTAATTAATCAAACCTAATCAAACCTAATTTGTAGAATAGACAAATCGTCATCAAAAACTTCTTTGGAGTTTAATTTGGTTACATAGTTCAGGATATAATCTAATTGATAATCTACGGAATGTTGTAGACTAACCAATAACTGAATAAAGCCATCTAAACTCCAAAGACTACCATCGGATTT
The DNA here is from genome assembly GCF_038050375.1 of Okeanomitos corallinicola TIOX110. Lineage (NCBI taxonomy): Bacteria > Bacillati > Cyanobacteriota > Cyanophyceae > Nostocales > Aphanizomenonaceae > Okeanomitos > Okeanomitos corallinicola. The sequence continues at coordinate 1,141,220 of NZ_CP150886.1, forward strand.
AGTAATTTCATAAGCGCCATCACTAAAAATATAAAGATTGCTAGATTCGTTAATTTGACAATGTTCATCTACATATTTGGTTTCAGGGAACATACCCACAGGCATACCTGGAGTTTTTAATAGTTTTGTTTCTGTAGTGGTAGGGGAATTTCCCGATATTAATACCCCCGGTGGATGTCCTGCACTAGCGTAAATTAACTGTCGAGTTTTTTGATTATAAACACCATACCAGATAGTAAAGTATTTATCATTTTGATAATTAATCTGAAAAGTGTTATTGAGGGCTGCTAATACTTGACTTGGTTGATAGTAATTAAGTCCTTTAAGGGCGCGGGAACGCAGTAAATTCAAGACAGAAACAGAGGGAAGAGTAGCTCTAAGTCCATGGCCAGCGGTATCTAATAAATAAATGGCTATATGATCACAATCTAACCAATAATAATCAAAACAGTCACCTCCCAATTGTCGGGAGGGAATGAAGCGGGAATTGATACCCAACGGTTGAGACATGGGTAAAGGTAAAAGAGATTTTACATATTCTGCGGCTTCTGCTAATTCTGTTTCTAATAATAATTTTTGGGTTTGTAAATCCCGGTTTAATTGATGAAGACGTAACCCGGCTCTGACTCTAGCTTTTAGTTCATTTTGTTCTATGGGTTTGGAAATAAAATCGTCGGCTCCAGTATCCAGACCTTTTACCCGATCTGCAACTGAATCCAAGGAAGTTAATAAAATGAAGAATGTGGTAGATAAATTAGGGTCTTTTTTGATGCGATCGCATACTTCCAGACCATTTAAACCTGGCATGATCCAATCGCAAATAATCAAGGCTGGGGGAGAGGTGAGGGCTTGTAAAATTCCTTCCTGTCCATTACTAGCAGTGATTACTTGATAACCCTGTTTTTCTAACATCCTTTTCAGGAGAAGTTGTATTGATAAATCATCATCAATTACTAAAATCTGAAACATAATAAATGGTGTACAAAATCAGTTTTTTAACCCAAACTTTTCCCAGCATAAATGGTTTGAAATAGTATGATTATTAATTATGAAGATACCAGGGGATTGAGCCATAACAACATAATTTTCTTTAATTGATATAAATCACGATATACTTCTTGTTTAAACCACTGACCAATAGCATCTAAGGGGGTAAAAGAATTTCCTGGTTGCCATTTGATTTCTTGACCTAATGGAGTGGTATGATTACCTGATAAAGTTTGTACAGTCACCATATCTGGAAAGCGTTTTTGTAAGATTTGGGTTAAATTTACAGATTGATCAAGAGTATCGTTTCTAAATTTGATCAGTAAGTTACGGCGAATTTGATAATCTTTTTGCACAAGTTTGTCGGTTTCTTGGGGTGTGGGCGTAAATTCAATTGGCAGGGTAGAATTTAATTGTTCTACTAGAGGAATGGCATCCTTAGCAGTGTAGTTGTTAAAGGAAATCAAAATATTACCGGCTCTTTGCACTGGAAACAGACTACCAATAAGTAAATGAAGTTTACAACCCATACTATGTCCAACCCCGTAGATTGGTAGGTAAAGCTTGCGTAATTCTCCGGAATCTTGTAAACGTTCTATGGTACGTTCAAAGTTGAGAAGTACGGATTCGGCGATCGCCCGATGATCTAGGGTGTTAACAAAAGGTGTAGCAATTATAACATAACCTTTGGCTGCTAACTCTTCCAGTAACCAGCGGTAAGTCAGGTGAGGTGCAGTAGCGACAAAAGCACCCCCCAAAAAATGAATGATCCCAACAGGACGACGGGGAATAATGACCCAGTTACCTCTAATTTCTTTCCAGTCCATATTAATGTGCTATTTATTAAGCTAGGCTCTCTTTTTTGACATATTCTTTAATGTTACTCTGATCCTGGTGAAAGATTAACTATAATGTTGAAAATGTTGGATAGGCTTTTGTTTTCTAAAATTATCAATATATAATTGGTTTGAATATATAATTGTGTGGCTGCATACTATATTCCAATAAGATTAACTATCCCAATTTAGGATTCAGAAGTCAGGAATTAGAATATTTGATGGTAGATGAACAATAGATAATTTTTGCCTTAACCCTGATTTTGTAATCTTCCCATTTCGTATTGAACATCTAAAGCAATTTGTAACGCTTCATTTAATATTCTGCCATGTTCAGTTGCTTGTTCTGTAACTTGCATAGAAGTAAGAGTAGCTAAGTTTTGAGAAAATAAATCAGAGTTACTCAAAATAAAGTTCTTGTTTTCTCGCAAAATTTTTTCTGTTTTTAAGGCTCTAACTAAGTCTAATCTAGTCATATTTAAGGCTTCGATAACTCTTTCCCTATGCAGAATAGCTACATCTGGATTACCTGCTGCCTCTATTTGATCGTTAATATCTATAGCTTTAATCATAGAATTATATCTTTCTACATCATTAAGTAAAATTTTCAAGGAGTTTGTCATTTTTTGCTTCAAAAAATTACTTTTAAACCTCCACATTAAATATAATAAACTTTGAATTACACCACCTAACCAAATATTGACAAAAAGTAGTAATAACCAAGATGGTATAGTAATCCAACCAGCAAGCATCTTCACCATAACATCAAACAAAATATATGCAAAGAGCGAGGCAGAAGCACCTATAAAGACTGCTGTTGCACCTTCAGAACCTTTGATTTTATTTACCAAGTATTTGCGCCAAATATTCAGATATTTTGTTATGATAATTAATTCATTTTTTACGGGTAGATTAGTTAATCTTTCTAATTCCTGATCACTAATTTCTAGTCCGACTAAATCATCACGCACAGTTTCCCAATCCTCACCATAACTTGATTTACTCTAATATAGCAGTCAAATTTAGGAAATGGGAATTGGCAGGTCAGTTTATCAGAAATTTATATCTTCATCAATATCCAGACAAATCCTTTAATTGACAAACATATAGGTGTTATCATCCTATTTTGGATTGACGAAAAACTCTAAATGATTGTACAGTTAATAGGCTGTTTATGAAAAAAAATAACATCAAATACCAGTTGTTAAAGACAAATTATTATAATCACACTTATTTTATCCTGGGAAGATAATATTGAATAAATAAAAACTAACAAAGATAAAGATAAATATAACCGTGGCAGAATAAACTATCACATCTTTAACAAGAAATAGTATCCAGTCTTTTCTAAGTTCTTGCTGAAACTTTATTTCTCTTAACCTACGTTCTAGTTCAGTATCTGCTTTTGTTTTGATAGGTAAATCAAGCAAGTCATTATGAGAAATATCATTAACTATTTCTGCCGTCGTACTAATTTTTTGGTGATCACACAACTTAGACAAATCATCATCTTGTAGATTTAATTTTGTCGCCATGAGTTGTAAATCATTCTTGTCCATCTTTTTTATTTCTTGCTTGATTAACTTTCTTAGCAGTTGAACTATTAATAATTCTAGCTTTTTGTTTTTCATGGTTTTTTTAGGCAAAAATCACAGCATATTACAGGTAAATAAAGTAAAAATGTAAATCACCAAGCTGTACAATAAATAGCTTGCCTTTAGCTATAACCTGCTGTATTTTGTTAGTTGATAATTTTAAGTGAATCACATCTAAAACAACTGAATTTAAAGATACAATTACAAAAACTGTATGATTAAGTTAGCCCAAAAAACTCTTATCATCAAAAGCCAGAAAGCTCTATGGAATAGAGTTTGAGCTATTCAACCTCTAATTATATGCGCGTATTTTTACACATAAGCTTATTTACACTCTAATGAAATCATAAAATTAATCACAGGAGTCCCAAGGCTGAAAATGGTAATACTTGTTGTTTTGATTAACATCTTCATTTCCATCATATTTTTTTACATGGCCATACAGATATGGCTAATAAAACAAAAGCTGATATTGATAACAGATAGTTTAAATAGTTATGAATCTCTTAGCAATACAGCACTTTACGCAGCAACAGAAAGTATTTATACTAGCAAAGATAAAATTTATAGCCTACGACAAAAAAATCAAAATCTTCAACTGCAAATCCAAAAATTGCGTCAGATTCTGAATCTGATTATATTAGGTAGAAAGATTTTGCAGATGTATCTATAAACAGCATAGATAGCAATAGAGATGACCATCGAACTAAATATCTTTGATTTGAGATTGATACAAATACACCCAGAGACTTGTACTATGAAAGAATTACCGCCTCTCCTGGAACTCCTAAACTCCAGTAAAATAGCTGTAAAGAGATAATTAAGAAAAAATGTCTAATAATCGTTCTGGAATATTTCTTGGCGGTGTCATGCTGGGCGCTACCATAGGAGCTTTAACAGGCTTACTTGCTGCTCCCCGTGCAGGTCGGGAAACCCGTAAACTTTTGAAAAAATCTGCTGATGCGTTACCAGAGTTAGCAGAGGATTTATCAACAAGCGTGCAGATTCAAGCAGATCGTCTTTCTGCCAGTGCATTGCAAAATTGGGATGATACCCTAGAGAGATTAAGGGATGCGATCGCTGCTGGAGTAGATGCTACTCAACGCGAAAATCAAGCCCTGAAAAGGAAAAATCCTGCCGATGTAGAAAACACAGATTCTCGAAATCAGAATCTAGAACGCTCATAAATAGCATAACCGTGATTGACCCTTTATTTTGGCTGGGAATGTCCATGATCTTAGTCGCTGCTAGTTTAACAGCTGTCTTAGTAGCGGCTATACCTACTTTGCAAGAGTTAGCCCATGCTGCTCGTAGTGCCGAGAAATTATTTGATACTCTCTCACGGGAGTTACCACCCACCCTCCAAGCCATTCGTAACACCAGTCTAGAAATGACAGAGTTGAGCGATGATGTCGGTGAAAGTGTTAAAAGTGCTAGTCAAGTAGTGAGACAAGTGGATCAAAGTTTAGATATCGCCAAAAAACAAGCTCAAGATATTCAGATTAGTACCCGTAGCCTAGCAGTCGGTTTTAAAGCTGCCTGGACAACTTTTACGCGCCAAAAGCCGATCAGAAGCACAACTGAGAAATTGCCAATGAATAATCGGCCAGAGGTAACATTTTCAGAATCAGAACTGTAGGCAATAAATATTATTTTGATTATTACAGCATATTGCAGATCAATGAGGTACAAATAATAATCAAAAATCCTTATAAACAAAGGGTTTTATTGCTATTGGCGTAGCTTGCCGTACAACTCCTACATCGTCACGCAAGCTATAGGCATAATCTTACCGCTAAAAACTGCTGTATTTTTATTTGCACTTTTGCCTCTTATAGCAGGTGACAGGGAACAGGTGACAGAGCTAGAAGTCTTTCAGTGTCTAAGTTTTAGTTCTGCTTAATGTCCTAACCGCCTTGTCCATTGCTATACCTTCTTCCACTGAGAATTGAAACTTTTGTGGAATCAATCAAAAATTCAAAATCGAATCACCCATTCCCCATTGTCTTAGATTAGAGTACAGTAAAGAAGTGTAACAAAATCTCACATTTCTCGTACTTTTTTAAAACAACTTGTTCACCCTTGTAGTTAATACTTGTATAAAAAATTCCATGCAGCTTTGTTTTTGGCGACGATTATTACTATCCATTGCGGTATTTTGTTTTGCTGGATCAATGTGGGCAACCCAAACACCATCAGCCCTAGCCTATGAAAATCCTGACTTATTACCTGATACATTTACCCCAATAGTTGACCTAGCAAAAACCCTCCCCGATCCTCAAGAAGAAAAACTTGTCAAAGAATTAGAACAATTTGAACAAGATACTGGTTGGAAATTGCGCGTATTAACCCAGTATGACCGCACTCCAGGGAGAGCAGTAATCAAATACTGGGGTTTAGATGATAAAAGTATTCTCCTAGTTGCCGACTCTCGCGGTGGTAACATTCTCAGCTTCAGCGTAGGCGATGCAGTTTATGAACTTTTACCCCGGACATTTTGGATTGAACTGCAAACCCGTTTTGGTAACTTGTACTACGTCAGGGAACATGGGGAAGACCAAGCTATTTTACAAGCCTTAGATTCCGTTAAAGGTTGTTTACTCGATGGTGGTTGTAACGTCGTTCCCGGACTACCAAGAGAACAATGGATACTCACCCTGATCACTTCGGCGATAGGTGGTATTATTTGTGGTTTTGCGGCTCAACCTCGCAACGATAAACAAGCTTTTGCTTGGCAGTGGGCGTTAATTTTCTCACCTTTATGGGGAATTTTATTTATTGCTTTCGGAATTGCTCCAGTGATTACTCGTACCAGTGACTGGGTTCCTTTAGTACGTAATATTTCCGCTTTCTTAATCGGTGTTTTGGTTGCCTATCTATCTCCAGGTTTCAGTCGTCCTTCTTCTAGTACCGAGTCTTAAATTAGGTGAAGAGTTGGAATTTTCCCTAATACCCAATGCCTAAAATCCTATTTACTGTCACCTGTCACCTATCACCTATTCTCTGCCTTCTAATGATAAGCTGAAAGCTGATCTGTGTGAGAAGCTTAACAGCAATGGAATGGCACGTAACTGATGCTCAAAGCTTGGCGATTATTGATAGTGAAATTGGCGATCATGTCTTTTCACCAGCAGAGTATGAAATAGTCAGACGAGTAATATATGCAACATCTGACTTTGAATATAAGTCCTTGATTTGCTTTTCGGAACACGCTTTACAAGCAGGAGCAGCAGCACTGGCCGCACGTACTACTATTGTTGTAGATGTGCCAATGGTACAGGTTGGGATATCTTACGATATTCAAAACACCTTTGCCAATCCGGTGTATTGCAGTATGGAGGCTTTCACCCGTCCTCAAAAAGAAAGAACTCGTTCTGCTTGGGGAATTGAAACCTTGGCCAAGCGTTATCCAGAGGGAATTTTTGTAGTTGGTCAAGCCCAGACTGCTTTGACTGCTCTTGTGGATTTAATTGAAGCGGAAGAAATTCGACCTGCTTTGATCATTGCTACACCAGCAGGATTTCTGAATGTGGATACTGATAAAGAAAGATTACAGGATTCTTTAGTACCTTATATTACTATTAACAGTCGTAAAGGTAATGCCGTGGTGGCTGCTGCTATTGTTGATGGCTTAGTTGATTTGGCTTGGCAAGCTTATGGTCAAGATCGAAGTGGGGTGAGTTAAATCAGTTATCAATTACAGCAGACTTAGGGCAAATGAGGTACAAACTTAAATCATGAAACTCTTGTAGTGCGGGCATCTTGCCCGCTGAATATGTAGCTCATAACAGCGGGAAGTGCTGTCTCAATTTATTCCTGATTCCTGACTCCTGGCATTTTTAGTAGTCATCATCTCTATCTCTGTATCTTGGTGGTTCTGGACGACGACGACGGGGTTGTTCTCGTTGGTTGTCTCGTAAACGAAGACTGACTTCATTAAAGAAATCTTCGCGGACAACAGGGTAGTCACTGACCCAGAGATTACGACTGGGGATGTAGATATTACTAAATTCTTCTATACTGCTTAAATCTGAGCGATTTGACATCACGATCATTTCTGCAATTTGACCACGGGCGATCGCTTTATGAACAGAACGTAAGGGAGCATCAAATTCAATACTAAATCCGGTATTATCGCCTACTTCTAAGTTAATCCGTTTTTCGCGGTTTTCAATAATTACTAACTCGCCTTTATTGTTGACTGTTTCCTGTTTACCAGTTAACTTTTCTGTGATCCACCAATCTAATACTCGGCCACGAAAAAAGCCGCTGTACTTGTAACGGCGGCATTTTGAATTGCGGATACTGGCTTGAAATACGGGATACCATAACCAAAAAAAAGCACCAAATACCCCAAATACAAACACTAACCCAAAATCTAATTTAAAAAAGATTTTTAACAGCAAAATTACGACTACAGTAACGACAGAAATTAATAGTCGTTGTAAAAAGTTATTAAATTTTCCCCAGTAGTATTTGTATTGTGAACCACTGGCAATGAGGGGGATAATTTGTTCAAATTTTTGACGAGTCAGTGGAACAAGCATATTTTAGATTTTAGATTTTAGATTGTAAAAATTGCAAATCGAAAATTTCTCACAGACAGAGATATTAATAGATACAGCATATTTCATTCTTATGAGGTACAAATCATAATAAAGAAACTCTTGTGGGGTGGGCATCTTGCCCGCCAATAATGTACCTCATTACACCGGAAAGTGCTGTATGGTGGTCAGGATCAGGATATCAATTCATTTTGAAAATCAAGCTAAAAATATATTTTACTACTTTACGGGTTTAGCACGGCTAAACCCTGATTCCTTCCTTGATTAAAGGATTTTTTCTAAGCCATATACTAAAGACTTTAACTGATTAATTTTGCGAATTGCCAGTAAGACTCCGGGCATATAACAGGAGCGATCGCTTGTATCATGGCGTAGGGTGTAAATTTGTCCTGCTGCACCAAAGATCACTTCTTGATGGGCAATTAATCCAGGTAAACGCACACTATGAATTCTAATCCCTTCGTCGGCTAAAGATCCTCTGGCTCCAGCTATTTTTTCCGTTTCTTCCACTTGGGGAGGGTTAAAAGTTTTACCCATTTCCGCTAATAACTGGGCGGTTTGAATGGCTGTACCGCTTGGTGCGTCGGCTTTTTGGTTGTGATGTAATTCAATAATTTCTACATGATCAAAGTATTGGGATGCAGTGACTGCGGCTTGTTGTAGCAGTACCATCCCGATAGAGAAGTTAGGAATAATTAAACAACCTGTGCTGGCTTTTTCAGCAAAATCACTTAATTCTTTGAGTTGTTCAGGACTTAAACCAGTAGTTCCGACTACGGGACGAATACCATAGGCGATCGCACTGCGAACATTATTATAAACTGTATCAGGATGGGTAAAATCTACCATTACTGCTGGTTGTAGCTGTCTTTCTCCGGCTACATATCCTAACATTGGCTCTAATTGATCAGTAATTGGTACTTCTAAAGGTTCACTTAAACCTGCTAGTTCTCCTGCATCTTTGCCTTGATGTTCTGGTGAAGTATCCAAAGCACCCATTAAAATCATATCTTCTGCTTGGGCTACGGCTTTAATTACTTCACGTCCCATTTTGCCAGCTGCACCGTTGACAATTACGGGAATGGTAGATTGATTGGTCATATTTCCTGAAAATGCGTTTTTAGTTATTTTACTGCGATTATGAAAAGTCTTTTAGTATTTCAGTTTTGTCTTGAGTTGATGCCTTAACCGCTTTGTTGCTATATATAGAAAGATTATATGGTTATGATTGGCAAATTACGACATTTCCCAAAAATTTATATAAGATGGACTGATTAACACCAATGAATCTGTAAAGGTGAGTTGGTTGTGTTCCTTGTTAAAAAAATCATTTCCCACCAATGAACAGAAAATTTGTTTTGGCTTTGCTTTCTAGTCCAGTTCTGTTTATGTCTATTTTATCTACAGTGATGATAGCTAGAAGTGCTTATGCTAATCCTGTAGTTATTCCTGTCGGTACACATTTATCTTGTATCCGTTCTCCCCATTCCGCAACTATACGTCAAACTTGCATAGCCGTAGCTGATACAACTAAACCCGCTATAGAAATAGCACAAGCTCAAGTTGAAAATAAACAAAATCCCACAGAACCAGAAGAATTAATCTTTACAGAAGCAGAAAGTGATGAGGCAATCAAGTTATTTGGCTGTGATTGTCCTGCTTGTCTAAGTGCTGTGCGTCAGTTACATGGTTTACCACCTTTACCCGTTTAGTGATGCCACATTATTTTTAAAGTGCCTGTATTATCAAAAAAAATATAGGTCGAATCTATTTTCTGAGAAATATTGTAACTGGTGTGGGGAAAGAGTTTTCCCTCACCTTTCAATGGTAAATTTCGGATCTAAAAAGTGATCTGTCGTAGCTGATATTTTGAATGATTAAATTACCTATTCAAAAGTTAACTTCATTCACAAAAAAATTTTTTATTCACGTGCGTTAAAGATGACAAAATGCAAGGAGTAAGATCACTGCAACCGTTTATTTAATTCATGTGTGTTGATTGAATAGGTTGCTTAAATTGAACTATCAACGTCCGTCAGGATTCCATTCTTCAATGTCTATGTATTTATTTTCTACCAAATCCAAAGGTTCAATTACTCCACTAGAACTAGATACACGAAACCAATAAACTGGACTTGTGGTTTTATCTGGATGATTTTCAAAAACTTTCACTACATAAAAGGGTTTATTTTCACTGGGATAATCAGCTACGGTTGCTGAAACGCTTATTGCACCCTTAGAAAGGTTTTTGATTTCTTTAGCTTTGCGTTGTACTTGTGCTAAATTCCATACCGAATTGAAAGCTTTTTGTTTATCTATTTTGATGCTAGTATCAGCAACATTTGTCAAATGAGCGGCATTTTCTGTAACAGCATCTCTTGACTCAACTAAATTATGAGCATGATAATGTTGATATAAGCTATTGATCAGATATCCTCCTATTAATCCCACTACGAAGGCAGAAATTAAATGATAATAGTTGAGTTTTTTCTGAGGATAGTAGGTTAATGGTCTCCTTTGATAATGTACTAGCTGTCCTGATTGTTTGTGAGGATAATTAATTAATTGTTTTCTTGTGTTACCCCTAAGCATAGTCAATAACCTCCGTAGTTGTGTAATTTTTATTTCCGTGTAACTATGATACCAGGGGTTGTAACCCCTAGATCCAGTCTTGACAAGGAAATGAGTGTTGTTTTACTGAAGTTTGCGGGACTTAGTGCATAAATTTTTAACCTGTTTTTTAGTCACGGGGAGATAGAAAATAGCGATCCCCATTCCTAACATCCTATAACTAATCTCAGCTATATGGTCAATAATAGGTGACTGGACAGCTAGGATATTTGTTGATATTCTTTCTGGTGGGAGATTTCAGACACATAAATTTTTTTGTCTAATACAGCAGATATATTAAAATTTATAGTCAGTTGAGATGAAATTCTGGAAAATATCTATTAGCTATGACTAAACAAACCAATATAATTGTTGTTTTCGATATTGATGGTGTTATTCGTGATGTCAGCGGTTCTTATCGTCGCGCTTTAGCCGATACTGTAGAACATTTTACGAATCAAATGTATCGTCCCACCGATGTAGATATTGATAATCTTAAGTCTGAGGGAATTTGGAATAATGATTGGGAAGGTTCTCAGGAATTAATCTACCGTCACTTTGTCAGTGAAGGGATGATTCGTGAAGAAATAGAATTAGATTTTGAACATATAGTTAGCTATTTTCAATCTCGTTACCGAGGTACAGATCCAGAAAATTGGAATGGTTATGTTGCTCATGAACCTTTATTATTACAACCCAGCTATCTAGAACTGCTAACACAAGCAGGAATTGATTGGGGATTTTTTAGTGGTGCTACTCGCGGTTCTGCTACTTACATTTTAGAAAGACGTTTGGGTTTAAAATCTCCGGTTTTAGTTGCAATGGAAGATGCACCGGGTAAACCTGATCCGACGGGATTATTTACAACTATTGATTTGTTAGAAAATGGTGGTGATCAAAAGCAAACTGTGATTTATGTGGGTGATACCGTTGCAGATATGCACACTGTAGAAAAAGCTAGGAGTTTAGATAATTCTCGGACTTGGGTGGGTGTGGGAGTGTTACCTCCTCATGTCCAGGGAACTGTAGAACGTAAGGATGCTTATACACAAACATTGATAAAAGCAGGTGCAAAGGTGGTATTTAGTAATGTGCAGGAATTAACACCGGAGAAGATTGAGAAGTGGGAAATCGGGTCATCAAATTTTTGAATAATCTTGATTTTGGGAATGTTCACTTTACCAAAACTCAAAGATAGTTAACTCTAAAACACAGTCTTGATCCCTCACATAAACATATGTCTTACTCATAAGCTGTATCTAATATGATAGAGTTTCTGTTAGATTCAGCTTTAATCTAATTTAAGGTGGATAAATGTTAAAAAATGTTTTGGCTCAGATTGCAGCTTCTTCTTCTTTTCTTAATCTGTTCATATTTTTAGGTTTGATTACTACTTTAGTAGCATTTAGTGTCCGCTGGTGGAAACAAAAAAATACCTACAAATCTCTGCAATCACTCCCTTCTCCGCCCAAACACTGGCTATTAGGAAATATTCCGCAAATATTAGCAGCAGTCAAACAAAAGAGATTTTTTCAATTATTATTTGATTGGAGTCAAAAACTGGGTCCAATGTATGTTTATTGGGCTGGCCAACCAACGGTAATTTTAAGTAAGCCAAAAGTTATAGAAGAAACTGTAATTAATGGCATGAGAGACGGTAGTTTAGTTAGATCCAAGCGTGCAAGAAAAGCTTGGAATGACATTGGTGGATCTATTCTTTTGGGTCAAAATGGTAGTGAGTGGCAGTGGCGACGCAAGGCTTGGAATCCTGAATTTAGTTCTAGCAGTTTGTCCAAATATGTAGAAATTATTAGTCAAGCTTGTGAACAAGTTATTGAGAAAATTCAACAAACTGAATCACCGAAAGAAGTTCAGGTAGATCATTTGTTTGTAGAATTAACAATGAGGGTGATTTCTTGTCTGGTGATGGGTATTCCTGTGGATGGAAAAACTGTTAGTCATGAAGGTCAACCCCTTGATGTTGCTCAGGTATATGAGGCTACTTCTGTTTTAAGCTATCGCTTCTTACGGGTAGCTACTGGTGAAAAAATGTGGAAAAAATATCTACCCACTAAAAATTCACGAGATTACTGGGCAGCAAGAAGATATCTAGATGAGTTAATCGGTCCCCGTGTGGATTTGGCTTTGCAATTGAGAGAGCAAAACAAAACTGACTTAGAAAAAGTTAGTTCTTTGTTTCAGGAGTCAATGTTAGTGAAGATAGCTGCCAAGGAACCAAATTACAATCGGGAATCACTCATAGCAGAAGCTATTGAACTTTTAATAGCTGGTACTGATACAACAGCCCATACTATATCCTTTACAATCGCAGAGTTATCATTAAATCCCAGAGTTTTTCAAAAAGCCAGGGTTGTAGTTGATCAAGTTTGGGAAAAACAAGGCTGTATTACTACAGAAAGCTTTAAGGATTTAGCTTACATCCAAGCTATTTTTAAGGAAACGTTACGTCTGTATTCTATCGCTTCTGGCTCAACTTCATTGGAAGCTGAACGAGATATTGTCATTGACGGTCAAGAGATTCCCCGTGGTACAAAAATATTCTGGTCAATGCTTGCTGCTGGCAGAGATCCAGAGGTATATTCCCAGCCTGAAGAATTTCTACCAGAACGTTGGCTAGACAAAAATAAGGAAACTCATCAATTACCGATGATCACTTTTGGATCAGGTTCTCATCGTTGCTTAGGTGAGCATTTATCTATGTTAGAGGCAACAGTCATGCTGTCCTTACTACTGCATTATTTTGATTGGGAATTGGTTAATGGTCGTTCATCTGTAGAACAGTTACAGCAAAATCTTTTGATTTATCCTGCTGATGGAATGCCTGTACGTTTCAAATTAAGAACACAGGAAAGTTAGGAACACAGGAAAGTTAGGAACACAAAAAATCAAGCGATCGCCTCTAACACTCTGTTCTCAGCGATCGCCTAATTTAATGATTATCTATACTGTTGCACGAGCAAGATAGCCTAATTCTGCCAACTTCTCTAAAATCTTTTCTGTGCTTTCTTCAATAGTTTCTTTATCTGTTCTACACTCTATATCTGGATCTAAAGGTGCTTCGTAGGGGTCATCAATACCTGTAAAGTTCTTAATCTCTCCATTTCTGGCTCTTTTATATAAACCTTTAACATCTCTTTCTTCACATACTGCTAAAGGTGAATTCACATATACCTCAATAAAATCACCAATACGTTGTTTTACTTCATCTCTAATTTCTCGATAGGGTGAAATTGCAGAAACTATGACAATGACACCATTACGAGTTAAAAGATGAGATACAAAACCTATGCGTTTGATGTTTTCATCCCGATCTTCTTTACTAAAGGTCAAACCTTTGGATAAATTCAGACGTACAATGTCACCATCCAAAACTTCAACTTTACTTCCTAATGCTCTTAATTTTTTCTCTAAAGCTCCTGTAATGGTACTTTTACCTGCACCACTCAAACCAGTTAACCAAATTGTCACGCCAGATTTTTGTAAATTCATTTAATTTCCAATGCCTCTAAATTCAATGTTTGAGATTTAAAATTGGTTTTTTGTAGATCTAGCCTAAGTGATAACTCTGAATTACCCTGGTTTATACGTATTACCAGTTAATCTTGAATATATTAGCCCATAATCTAGTCAATGTCTTTGGTTAATTACCATAACTGGTAATGTACACCAAATCATAAGTAACTTGGTTTACAGACTAGGTATTTTTGTCAAAAGTGCCTATTGTAATTTCAAAAACTTATCTAATGCTGCTACCATACTGGGAGGCCAACGACGGATATTTGTTACCCAGTTCATATCTTTGTATCGTATGTCTAACCCATAGGCTGCTACCCAATTACTTTCCGCTTCTCCTTGGTTTCCTCCTACCCAGTACGCAGCTGTTAAAGCAGCACGCATATCGGCAAATTGAGGATATTTACGGACGATGTTCCGCATTTCTCGGATAGCGTCATCTATTTTACCAGTTTCATACAGTGCTAAGGCATAATTAGCACGAGCAAAAGCAAAGTTAGGTGCTATTTCTGTGGATTTTTGATAATCTGCGATCGCTTCTTGCCATTTTCCTAATCCTGCTTCCGCATTACCACGGTTATTATAGGCCATGGCATCATTAGGATCTAATTCCAAAACATAATTATAATCGCTGATCGCTTCTTCCCATCTTCCCAAACCCTCTAACGCTGTACCCCGGTTCAAATAAGGATCTGTGACATCAGGTGCTAATTCAATGGCTTTGTTATAATCTGTCAATGCAGCTGCTAATTTATTCTGACTTACCCTTGAATTACCTCGATTACTCCATATTGCCGGATTATTAGGGAATTTTTCGATAATTTCTGTCCAATACTTTTCTGCTGTGGCAAAATCACCTCTATTTGTAGCTGTAAAGGCTTTATTTGCTAATTCATCCCCTAATTGTAACTCTTCTGGGGTAATAGTTTGGGTTTGGGCGATCGCAGGTGTACAAAAGCCAAAGGTCAGTAATAAGCTCAGAAAAATACAAATTATCTTAATCATTTAACTCTCGGTTATGTGCAACAGAATTAATGATATAGCAGACAACAGCTAACAGGGAAGATTTTTCAAGTTATTCTAAAATAATAAATATCAGGTTATGGTACATGACTATGGTGAAAGTAACTACAGATCAAAAACTGACTTTAGCAGAATTTCTCAAACTCTCAAACCAAGATGTAAACTATGAGTTTGTTGATGATTATGCAGTACCCAAGGTGTCACCAAAATTTTATCATTCTAGTTTACAGCTAACTTTAGGTTTATTAATTCGTCAATGGTGTAAAGGCAAAGGTCGAGTTCTTCCAGAATGGGCAATTATTTTGAGACGTAAAGGTAAAGATTGGTGTCCAGTTCCCGATTTAACTTATATTTCCTATCAACGTCTGCCCAAAACCTGGCAATATAATCAAGCTTGTCCTGTGTCTCCAGAATTGGTGATTGAAATTATTTCTCCTGGTCAAACTATGGAGGAATTTATTAATAAATCCAAGGATTATTTTGCAGCAGGAGTTGCACGGGTTTGGATAATAGATCCAGAAGCAATTTCTATTAGGGTGTTTCTCTCTGCTATTAAAAGTCGAGTTTATACTAATGAAATGTTAATTATTGATGATTTATTACCTGGGTTTGAGTTAACAGTTAAGCAGTTATTTACAGAAGCTGAGTTGATTTAATTTTAGTCATTTATGAATTAGGATTTTTGGAAACTAACCGCTCCAGATACAGAGAGCGCAAACCCTAGATAAACATGAGATTTTCTGATCAAATAGAGGGGTTTAGCACTGCTAAACCCATACTAATTCCTGCTATTTACAACAAAGATAACTGCTCATTAGGTGGTGTAAAACCCATGTGTTGATAAGCTGTTTTTGTCGCTACTCTACCTCTAGGTGTACGACTTAAATATCCAATTTGCATTAAATATGGTTCATAAACTTCTTCTATAGTTTGGGTATCTTCTCCTGTCGCTGCGGCCAGAGTTTCTAATCCCACAGGCCCACCATTGAAGTTTTCAATGATTACACTTAACATTTTCCGATCTGTCCAATCTAAACCGCAAGGATCGACTTGGAATAGTTGCAATCCTTCCGCTGCAATATGTTGATCAATTTCTGGAAATGATTTTACTTCCGCATAATCACGGACTCTTTTTAGTAGTCTATTCGCAATTCTCGGTGTTCCCCGTGAACGTTTGGCGATTTCTGTTGCTCCTTCTGAGTTAACGGGAGTTTTTAATAATTCCGCAGTCCGCAGAACAATTTGACTGAGTTCATCAACTTCGTAAAATCGCAGTTTTTGAACTAGACCAAAGCGATCGCGTAATGGTGAAGTTAAAGCACCGACGCGGGTTGTCGCTCCCACTAAGGTAAATTTAGATAACGGTATACTTCTAGTTCTGGCACTCGAACCTTTGCCAACGGTGATATCTAAGCGATAATCTTCCATTGCTGGATACAAAATTTCTTCAGTCATCCGGGAAAGCCGATGTATTTCATCTATAAACAGCACATCACCGGGCTTGAGATTTACCAATATCCCCACAATATCCCTTGGTCTTTCCAAAGCTGGAGCGCTGGTAAGTTTATAATTTACCCCCATTTCCGATGCTAAAATCATCGCCATCGTGGTTTTACCCAACCCAGGTGGACCGTATAGCAGCAAGTGATCCATGACTTCACCCCTAGATTTTGCTGCTTTAATGGCAATATCTAAGACATCTTTTAAATCTTTCTGTCCAATATAATCAGCAAATTTCTGGGGTCTAATACTTTCTTCTTGCTTACCTTCTTCATTAATTGCTGCTTCCGGTTGCAGTATATTTTCCTGTGTAGATGGTTGTTGAGAAGACTCTTTAGCCGACCTCCGGTTTTGCTTTGGTTGTCCGTTTGGTTCTGGAGACTGTTTTTTTGAGGAAAATATCGGCATAATTCCGCTATCTTAATTTAGGTACTGGGTATTGTTGGGGAGGTAAGGAGGTAAATCAAGTCAAAAGTCAAAATTACAACACTGTCTGGCTTCTGCCTTTTGTTACCTATAACCTAATTTCCCAATTGCCTTTACAATTTAAATTCCTAGCAATTACCAGGAGTGAAAAAATATATGTTGTCTAAAAGAATTTTACCTTGCTTGGATGTCAAAGCGGGACGGGTTGTCAAAGGAGTTAATTTTGTAGACCTCAAGGATGCCGGTGATCCAGTGGAATTAGCTAAGGTTTACAACGAAGCTGGTGCTGATGAGTTAGTGTTTCTAGATATTACAGCTACTCATGAAGACCGGGACACAATTATTGATGTCGTTTACCGGACTGCTGAACAGGTCTTCATTCCGCTGACTGTGGGTGGAGGAATTCAAACCTTAGAAAATGTTAAAGGTTTGTTACGAGCCGGGGCTGATAAGGTTAGTATTAATTCTGCGGCCGTCCGTAACCCAAATTTAATTAATGAGGCGAGCGATCGCTTTGGGAATCAGTGTATTGTTGTTGCTATTGATGCTAGACGCAGACTCGACCCCGAAAACCCAGGTTGGGATGTGTACGTACGTGGTGGCAGGGAAAATACTGGTAAAGATGTCTTGCAGTGGGCGCGGGAAGTTGAAAAAAGGGGGGCTGGAGAATTGTTAGTTACCAGTATGGATGCTGATGGTACTCAAGCCGGATATGACCTGGAGTTAACCAGAGCGATCGCTGAATCTGTAGAAATTCCTGTAGTTGCTTCCGGTGGTGCAGGTAATTGTCAACACATTCACGCAGCATTAACAGAGGGTAAAGCTGAAGCTGCTTTGTTAGCCTCTTTGTTACATTTTGGTCAATTAAGTGTTAAGGAAATTAAAGATTATTTACAGGAAAGATCCGTACCTGTACGATTACCTTTTTGATTCCCGTGACAGCAAACAATTACATCTCCTCCAGGTTAGAGACAGTTACTCGAAACAATGTTAATATTAGTTTACTAGTATTAAGAAATATTAAGAAATATGTTGATTCCTATTTTACTTTTTGATGTGGCACTGGTTGCCTGGTCGCTGCACCTAATGGAGAAAGCTTACCAGAGCAAAGAATTTTCATTAATGTTAGCTGGGACATTGGTTGCTCTAGCAGCAGCAGCAATGTTAGTAGTTTATTTTTTAATGGGACATTGTATGAGTTATTTACTACAAGTTTCATAAAGGCAGGAGGCAGGATGTAGGTAATGGGGAGGATAAATAACCCAATACCCCATGCCCAATGCCCCATGCCCGTTCTATTTAACCACTCGTAAACGTTGAGTAATCATAGTCATGCCCCCATTTCTGAGAATCACCGCCGAAACCCATTGTGAGCCGGGGGTAGTTGGTGCGCGGCCAGTTTTAAACAGTCCACCAGCATTGAGTAGTTGTAAATCTACAGATGTGGGTTTTAGATATTTGTTTGGTGTAATGGTTTCTTCCATCGCGCTACCCAAAAGAAAATCATTACCGAGAGGTTCTTGCACAATGGCATCAAAATGGTATTTTTGACCGATTTTGACCTGTTGGGGTAATTTAATTTCTACTTGAGGTGGTTTGTTACCAGAGGTAAGTTGAGTACGTTCTGATAAAATCTCTTGAGACAGTATTTTTGTCCCAGAAATCCGCTGACGGGAAACAATAGTAGCATTAAGAGCTAAATTGTTACTGTTAACAGAAGGTAAACCTGTAATTGTAGTTATAGTTTCTGCAATAATGGCATTGCCTCGTGATTCCCAAGATTGCAATCTTGTGTTGTAACGTAGTTGGGGATATCGCTGCCAAAAAGATTGTAAAGCTTTTTCCATGGTTTGGCGGTTTAATCCATCTCCATGGGTAAAGTTGGGGCTATAATATTGCATTACAGCTTTAACATCACCCCGACTAGAAGCTGTGTCAATTTGAGTGATTAAATTCTTGAGACTAGCAGGGGCTGTTTCTGGCTTTGCGGCTTGAGCAAACTGCCCATTACTGCTTAAATTAAGAGTCAGTAAGAAAGAAACCAAAGAAATACTGGTAGTTAATGTTTTATGGCGATTCATTAATAAATCAATAATGTTAGTCATTGGTAATAGTTTACTGATTTAATTACAGAAGTTCAGGATTTTGTTTTATCTTAAATAAGCTACGTGCTAAATGGTATAGCTTTCAATGGCAAACCCACCTTTAAAATTATTAATAGCGGCTAGTGGAACTGGTGGACATTTGTTTCCAGCGATCGCACTGGCTGATAAATTACAAGAATATGAAATTCAATGGCTTGGTGTCCCCAATAGACTAGAAACTCAGCTTGTTCCTAGCCAATATCCTCTGAATACCATTTCTGTAGAGGGTTTTCAGCAAGGTTTAAGCCTTTCCTCTCTCAGAATACTCTTTAAATTGATTAGTTCCATTTTTCAGGTGCGGCATATCCTGAAAGCAGGGAATTTCCAAGGACTATTTACCACTGGTGGTTATATAGCGGGGCCTGCGGTTATTGCTGCCCGTTCTTTGGGTTTACCGATTATTTTCCATGAATCTAACGCTCTACCGGGTAAGGTGACAAGGTTTTTTGGCCCCTGGTGCAGTGCGGTAGCTATAGGTTTTGATGCCGCTGCTAGGTATTTACCTAATTGTAAAACAGTTTGTGTGGGTACTCCTGTCCGTCCGCAGTTTTTAGATGAAAATTGTGATCATAGTTTAGATTTACCTATCCCTGATGATGTTCCTGTGATTGTGGTGTTTGGGGGTAGTCAAGGTGCTGTAGCGGTGAATAAATTAGTGCGTCAGTGTGCGCCAGCTTGGTTTGATGCTGGTGCTTACATAGTGCATTTGACTGGTGATAGAGATCCAGAAGCGGATAGTTTGCAGCATTCCCAATATATATCAATGCCTTTTTACAATAATATGGCGGCTTTGTTAAGGCGGGCTAATTTAGCTATTAGTCGTTCTGGGGCTGGGAGTTTAACAGAGTTGGCCGTGTGTGGTACTCCGGCTATTTTAATTCCTTATCCTTTTGCAGCAGAAGATCATCAATCTTTTAATTCTGCTGTGTTTACCGAAGTTGGTGCAGCTTTAAGTTTTCCACAGTCAGAGTTGACACCGGAGATTCTGCAACAGCGGGTTTTAGGTTTGCTGCAATCTCCAGGGGAATTGGCGAAGATGGGTGAGAAAGCTAGGGCGATCACATATCCTGATAGTGCTGATAAATTGGCAACTTTGGTGCGGGAAATTCTTGCTAATGGGTGATTCTCCAACATCCAGAAGCACAGTAAAAAACTAAATCCAGAGAATTTCGTACTTACACAGGACTTACGCCAAATATCTCTAAACCCTCTATTTCTTAATCATAATCACCAATAAATAATACTCATTAGTCAATTGGGCAGATATTAAGTTAAAATAGGAGGCTGCAAACCCAGTAAGTCATAGCCGGAATTGTCCCGGAGGTACGATTGTCAAAATTTATCTTAAAAATTCTCTGGTTAGATGAGAACGTAGCCCTAGCAGTCGACCAAGTCGTCGGTAAAGGCTTAAGCCCCTTAACTAAATACTTCTTCTGGCCTAGAAACGATGCCTGGGAAGAATTAAACAAAGAGTTAGAATCCAAACATTGGATCGCTGATATTGATCGCGTCGAACTGCTAAACAAAGCAACAGAAGTGATTAACTATTGGCAAGAAGAAGGCCGGAAACGCCCAATGGCTGAAGCACAGTTGAAGTTTCCAGAAGTTGCCTTCACTGGTAGCGCCTGATCAGGTAATTGGTGATTGGTAATTGGTGATTGGTGCTTATCAATTGCTAATTATCCAATTAATAGCAAAATTAACCATTTGTAATTGGTAGTAAATTTGCCTATTACGACTAACAAAGATCCCTAAAACCGCCTATGTATGAACTGCAAAAGTTCTTAGCAAGTTATATAGGCGGTTTTGTAATTTTAAATCAGCGAAAAAAAATTAACTTTGATCAGTATTTATCTGCGGTTAATTTTTTAGTCTTTTATTTTATATCACCCTATTTTAATTTCAGAAAAATTCTATGGATAACAAAAAATTAGAATGGTTTAAACTAGCAATAAGAATTAAAGGTTCTGTAATTACAGCAATTTATTTAAGGGTGATTGGTTGCGGAATATTCGGTGTTTTAATTTCTGTACTTCACTATTTTAAACTTCCTGTATCTCAACCAATCTTAGGAACTGTAATTCCTAGTATTGTCTTAGGTTTATTATTAGTATTTAGAACCAATACAGCCTATGAACGTTTTTGGGAAGGCAGAAAAATCTGGGGTTCTATGGTGAATACAGTCCGTAACCTTGCCAGACAAATTTGGGTATCTGTGGATGAAGTAGTTGTCACAGATAAGGAAGACAAAATTAAAGCCTTAAAACTATTGGTAGCTTTTGCTGTAGCGACTAAATTACATTTAAGAAGTGAAGCCAATACTGCTCGGTTAAGGAAAAAGAGGGGGTAAGATCAAGGGAAATATGTTCGCGTTTTATTTACGAGAACTAAGAGCCGAGAGAAAACAGAAAAGCCACACCGTGAACACAGAACAGTGTCCCTATGAATAAAATAATATTCAATTGCTCAAATATAAAGGTAAGAAAGCGAAAATATAATCAGACTAACTAGCAATTTTTTTAATCATAAAAGAAGGTTGATTGATAGTGGTACTACCACGATGACATCGTTTTTTACTGAGGAATTTGGAGCGCGTCTTTTTCAAAACTCTAGGATTACTTCTAAATTGAGGAGGAGGGATTTCTAAATCTAAAATTTCTGCAACTAACCAACTATAAAATAGATGTAAATCTTCAGCAGCAGCTTGTTGGAATTGAGGAACAGCACGTCGAATTAATCGTAAACTACCAGTAAAACTCAAACGTAATGGAGAAATACCAGCTTCGGCAGCACTTTGGAACATCAAACAACGAATACAAAAATGTCCCAACAACCAACCATAAATTTCTTGAATGACTTCACGAGGATTCTTAGAACGAACCAGAGTTTTGCGCCCCAATAGATGCACCTTTAATTCATCCAAAGTATTTTCAGCTTCCCATCTAGTATGATATTCTTGAGCCAAAACCAGTGCTGGGTAAGCCGAAATATCCATTAAATCAGTAATCAAACGGTATACTTTCTCAGAACCATTATCTTCAATCACATATTCAATGACACGAATAGGAATTCTGGTTGCACCTTTCTTTTTAGATTTACCATCAGGTGCAATCCAAGACAAATAAGAACCATCAGCCAAAGTCTTAACTACCTCAAATTTCACATTCGCTGGTACACGACCAAGGATATGACACTTTTGTTTGATTGCGGCATGAACCATTTTAAAAGAATGCAATCCCCTATCCCACATTAACAACATTCCTTCCCCAACACTGCGAAGAATTTGAATCGCTCTTTTTCTTTCGCCAATTCGATAGGGACTCAATAGAGCATCAACAATTACATGAGTTCCTGCTTCTACTAAGAAAACCAATCTAGCTTTGGGAAAAGCTGGATATGTACCCGGTCTTGAACCAGGATAACCAAATACTTTAGCATTGGCTGGAGTATCAGGAACATCAAAAACTGTTCCGTCTATAGCCATCAATCTTAAGTTTCCCAAAAAAGCACCTGGTGTTTGTATTGTAGCTAGGGGTTTTGCTACCATTTCAAACAAACGAGTCATCACAGCAGGACCGATTCTTTGACGTGCTTCGCTGATAGATGAAGAAGTTGGTGCAGTAAAACGTAGACGATGGGGTATTTGTAAACTACTCAAACCTTGAATCAAATTTTTGAAGACATCAACTATGGAGTCAGTTGACCAAAAACTCATGGCAATGACTAAAGCTACAACTACGTGAGTGGGTAGTATTCGTTCTCTTCGCTCTTGAGACGAAGTATTAATGATTGCTCTGTGTATAGTTTGAGCGGGAATGACTTGTTCTAACGCCACCAGCAATTGTGCTTTGGCCACTGATGCTGTAATGACTTCAAAGTTGATTAGTGACATTTGCACCCCTGTTCAGTTTCATTTTAGTTGTAAAATAGTATAGAATAAATGGGTTAATGTTCTCGTACTTAATCCGCGAACAAGTAATTTTTTCTCATTCCCCCCGTAAGTCAATGCCTGCAAAAGACTCAGATATTATTTCTAGAGCCGAATTAATACAACAAGCTATTGCGACTTTACAACTATCTATTCAACAAATTCAGGCTTCTGGGGAGGTAGCACCTCCTGGATGTTGTGTTTTGCGTTACCAAGCACGGGGTAAACAGGGTACTTATTGGTATTACAAGTTGCAGGCTAATAAACCTATCTTCCCTACTCAACAACCTGATAAACTCAGCAAATATAAGCATTTAGGCAAGGCTGGCAGCCCCAATCATATTCATGCTGTCCTCTCAGTTGCCAGACGAACCCAAATTGACCACTTGCAGTCTTGTATTGATTCTCTTAGGCAAAATTGGGTGGAATTATACGATAGCCTCAAAGAGAAAAAGTAAATTTGTTAGTTCTCGTAAATAAAACGCGAACTCTTTTCTCCTGATCTTACCCCCTCGTTTTCCTTAACCGAGCAGTATTGGAAGTGAAGCAGTTAATGATGAATTAAAAGATTTATTGCCCTCATCTTGCTATCTAAATTTACAAACAATGAATAATCCTCCTTTAGAGGTAGCTTTTTGGATTAGTGATTATTTACAACAGCAATATAAACGCAATTGTATCAACAGTTATCAACTGGCAGCTATGCAGGAATTAATCAATATTTTAGTAGATAATTTAGGTTCTTGTGAACGAATTTTAAAAACGCCAATTCCTTTAGCTTATGCTATTCACCTCAAGCAGTTATTATTACTTTATTGTTTGTTATTGCCATTTCAATTGGTAGAAAGTTTGGGTTGGTGGACTGGGTTAATTTCTGCTTTAGTTAGTTTTACTTTATTAGGGATAGAAGCCATCGGTTTGGAAATTGAAAATCCCTTTGGTTATGATCCTAATGATTTACCTTTAGATGCTATTTGTAACACTATGAAAGTGAATATTAATGATTTAGTTACTTTGAATCCTAGCGTGCATTATTGTGAAGAAGATAGAGCATAGAAAGACATAAATTTAATGAACCTTACTCAGATAAAATCTGCGGCAATTCCAATACTCTATCTTTACAGCATTTCCCACTGTTATGAGGGACACATCTAGCGGGCAAGATGCCTGCACCACAAGAGTTTTATGATTTAATATTGTAACTCATTTGAGCGAAATATGCTGTATGTTATGGATTAATTACCCTGTAATGGTGCATCCAAGGTTTTTTCAATGCGATCGCGGGTTTCTAGTAAATGGGCTTTGGTATAGTCATCCTCAGACCTTACCCTTCTCAATGCTAGATTTAATTGTTTGAGTTTGTACCATGCTAAAGTTCTCGCATCTTCTGGAACATCCACTTTCCGTAACACCATTGCTGTTAAAAAGTTCACGTGTTGTCGTTGTAAACCTCGACGTAAACTAGAAATTTTCAACTTACCCTTGGGTTCTAAAATCTCACTCCAAATATCAGTTTGTAAAGAAGTAAATAACTCCGGTAAAGTTAATGCTTTTCCAGGTTCACTTTTTAGTTCAATATCCTTCATTCTCGATAGGCGATCGCCATCAAGTAAATCACTTAAAACAATACTCTGAGTAAACAAAACCAAATCATGAATTGGATAATCTAAACGACCCCGTCTTGGACTACTACCCCAATGTAACCACCGAGAAGGTGCTAATTTATTTAAAAGTTCCGGTGAAAAAGTCAACGCATCTTCCGCAAAAACATACTTTTGTAAAGTATTTAAAGCTTCCCGTTGTTGTTCCACAGGTACAGCTACAAATGGTAAACGTCCTTGACTATCATCAGGATTCACCCGGTAAAAAGATTGACCACCAATGTATTTACTTGTGTAATATAACTGTCGTAAATAATTACCAAAAATGGTATTAAACCTTTCTCTTAAATCACTATAATCTTCACCCGCAATTGGATAAAACCGATCTAATTTTTCCCACATCAACAGAGAATTATCTAACTGCCATTGAGAATAAACTAAGACATTACCGCTATTATCCCAAGGTGCAGAAGTAGGATCAATTTCCGAAGTATCTTCATCCGGTGAATAACTCAACTCTGGGTTTTCCGACTTCTTCGCAATTGCTTCTAAAAATGATTTTTCTGCAATTGTACCTTTAATTCCAGAATAAGTATAACCATACTCAACTGCCCAAACATCATAACTTCCCACCTGATCTGGAAAATAATCTCCTTGGGGCGTACCGCTAGGAGCTATATTAGGGGGAATATAATCCATTACCGAAGCAGTTAAACCCTTAGTCCGAGTAATTTGAGGATTATTCATTTCCTCTGGTGGTAACAAATTACTACCCCGGAAATTATGCCGTAAACCTAAAGTATGTCCCACTTCATGGGCAACAATTAAACGTAAATATTGGTGGACATAATCCTTCATTTGAGCATCATTAGGGGTAGTATTTGATAACATTGACATTGCCAACGCGCCAAAGGCAAATTGATTTGCTGCTTCCATGCCATAGCATAAATCATACTCACCAGCTAGTTTGGATAAATTACCAATTAAACCCTTAGTCTTCTCATTCTCTTGACTACAAAATGGATGGGTTTTCATCAATGCAGACAAGGTAGTATTAGTAGAACCTGATGTTATATTTGGTAAAACTACTTGTTGATATTCTTGTCTTAATGCTCTCACAAAACTAGCATCTATTAAAATATCAGCATCTAAAATCTCTCCGGTTAAAGGATTCACACGGGATGGACCAAGGGCAAAATAACCATCTACAGTATTAATCCAGCGAATTGTATTGTACCTAATATCTGCCGCATCCCAAGTAGCATTATTAGGCATTTGCTTAACTTCAATGGCATCCTTAAAACCAGCTTTCAAAAAAGCTTGGTTCCACATCAATACCCCTTCTTTAATAGCCTCCCGATATTCAAAAGGTACAGCATTATCAACCCAGAAAACTATTGGTTTTTTAGGGCGAGAAATGGGAGCATTAGGGTCTTGTTTTTCTAAATTCCAACGATTAATATAACGAACAAACTGATCATTACTATCATTTTTAGATAAATCTTGATAAGCAGTAATAAAATACCCCACCCGTTCATCTGCTAACCGTGGTTGATAGTTATTATTAGGTAATTGAGAAAGGCTATAATGAATCCGCAAAGTAAAACCACGACTATCAGCCAAAACACCTAAATCTTGACCTCTACCACCACCAGTAAAGTTAAAAATTGATTGTACTTCCAGATTATTAGGAAAAACCTTAGCTGTACCAAAATATGATTGATCTGGACTGGCTGATAATTCTATACTTGCAGATAATCCTGCTAAATCAGTTAATAGTAAATCTCCTAAATCAATGAGAATTGTTTGACGTTCAGGATGAATACTTTGAATACTCAAATTATAAAGAACAGAATCACTAAAAGACCTAGCTAGGGATATTTTTTGTGGATCTCCATCACGGGTTCTAAAATTTACATTCCTAACTACAAATTGTAATTTATTATCTAGTTTTTGGAAATAAAAGAGAAAATCTTGCAATGGTAAACCACTATAAATTCCTCTTTCACCAATCCCTGATTCTAAAGTAGCTGTAGCTAAAAAGTTTTTATTTAATTGTTCTGGCTTAATTTCTAAATAAATTTTATTTTTCTCTTTATTTCGGTAAATTGTAAACACACCTTCTGATTTTTCAGTGTCTTTAGTTACCTCATCAAAATCTTTCAGACTATCACTTTTAGGTTTTGTCGGTTTGGATTTAGAATCATTTTTTTTTGTTGATTTATTCTTGCTATTTTCAGCTTGTAAAAATGGCTGATATGTAGATTTTTTAGTATCTTCTACCACCCAATTAAAATTATGTTTCTCTACCTGTTTATTTTTACTCATTACCCATACCTGGGATAATGGTAAATTTGATTTAGGTAAAGTTTCTATCTCTCTTTGTGCTTTTGTTACTAATGACTGAGCATTAGCAGTTCCCATTCCCAACAAAAAACCTTGTAACAGAAAGATATAAAATTTTAATTTTTTCATTGTAGATTCCCAATAACTATTAGCCATGATTGACTATTGCTATAGTATAAAAGGAAAAAACTGTAAAATAAATTTACTTAAACAAAAATAAATATAGTAGATTATCCGTGACAGGTGACAGAGGGAAAAGTATTTTCTGCAATTAAATCTCAACTTTTGTCACGTTTAAGATTCCCTTAACACGTAACCTACACCCCTGACTGTTTGAATGAGGCGTTTTTGTCCTTCTTCCTCCATTTTTAACCGCAAGTAGCGAATATAGACTTCTATCACATTTGACTCACCCATGAAGTCATAACCCCAGACATTTTCTAAAATCTGTTCACGGGTTAACACCTCACGAGGGTGTTCCATAAAAAACTTTAATAATTCAAATTCTTTCATGGTTAAATCAACGGTTTTACCATTGTGCAGAACGCGACGAGAACTGATGTCTAATACCAAATCTCCAAATCGCAATTGTTCGTTACTATCCACATCGGGTTTGAGATAAAGACGAACTAACTGTAAAAAATCTTCGGAACGATAGGGTTTGAGTATATAGTCATCAGCACCGGCTTCTAAACAAGCCGCACGATCATCAACTGTATCTCTGGCCATTAAAATCAATATGGGGGGATGCTGGCCAATTGTACGAATATTTTTACACAAAGATATTCCCGATTCCCCACTTAGCATTCTATCTATGACAATTAACGCAGGTTGAACTTCCTGAAACTGCTGTAAACCACTGGTAGCATTAGCAGCGATAATTGCCTCATAACCAGCTTCTTGTAAATCAAAAGCTAATTGACTAGCAAGACTATCATCGGGTTCAATCAACAAAACGCAGTTGCTAAGTACAGGGATCATATTAATTGGTGATTGGTGACTGGTGATTGGTAAATTTACTGTTTCTTTAATTTTCCAAAGTTTAATTTTAATAACTGAATCTACAATTATTCTGCAATAAAGTTTAGATACGATTAGCCAACTACCAATTCTGGAAGAAAAGCATTTTTGATTTTAGCTAATAACTGATAACTGATATTATGGCAATTCTACAGAATTGGGTTTGGCAATGTGTGGCAGTCCCCAACCTAATTTTTCTCGAAGGATGCGGAAAAACTCTGGTGACTGCAAACGAATGAATTTGGCTGTATATGGCGATCGCTCTAAATATACTCGATCTTCTGGCATCACATAACACCCACCATTACCATCCACTACCATCACCATGC
Organism: Okeanomitos corallinicola TIOX110; assembly: GCF_038050375.1. Lineage (NCBI taxonomy): Bacteria > Bacillati > Cyanobacteriota > Cyanophyceae > Nostocales > Aphanizomenonaceae > Okeanomitos > Okeanomitos corallinicola. The sequence goes on from NZ_CP150886.1 coordinate 1,169,664, forward strand.
GGGGTACATTCACAGGACAGATATTTACTGGTTGATTATCAGGAAACACTAAAGCCCTAGAAGCCAAGGAATGGGGGCAAATAGGTACTAACTGCAACACAGGTACACCCGGTGTCACTACCGGACCACCAGCACTCAAGGAATAGGCTGTAGAACCAGTAGGAGTAGAAACAATGACCCCATCTGCGGCAATATCTACCGCTGCATGACGACCTATTTCTATTTCAAAATGGCACATCGAGGTCAATGGTTCTCGATGTAATACCATTTCATTTAAGCACAATGCTTCCCACAGTACGTCTTTTTGCCTTAACACTTTGACATTGAGCATGACTCGTTCTTCGATTTCATGCTCTTTTGCCATTACCTGCTCTATGGCTTGGGGTAACTGGTTCAGGTAAGTTTCTGTCAAAAATCCCATGTGACCAGTATTTACAGTTAACAATGGTATACCACAGGGGGCAACTTGACGGGAAGCTGCTAAAACAGTTCCGTCTCCCCCTAGTACCACTGCAAACTCCATTTCTGAATCAAAACCAGGTGGTGTGAGAGCTTCTATGGGGGTGTGGCACACAGGACTATCAGGATTAGAGTAGCCCAATATACCACCAATGCTTGCGGTCACACATACATCCCAACCAGCTGCGGTTAGCTGGTCTTTGAGTTCGATAGCGGTTTTAGTTGCTATCGGTTTAACGTCGTTGTAGATAATGCCTGCTTTCGGCACATTCAAATATCCAAGTTTAGGCGCTGCTTTATATTTATGTAATGGTTACACATTTTTGACTCATCTAGTCATTAGTCGTAAATTTTATTGACTATTAACTTTTGAAGACTGCTTGAAAGGGGTCTTTTTCTCTTTTTTCTTTTTGGTCTTTGTCTTTTCGTAATCTAATTCTTTCAGCTTTTTCATAATTCGGCTGAAATACTCTTGTAGATATGTTTCTACGGTAGCTGTTTGTTGTTTATCTAGGTCGAAGGTTGTATAAACTTCTTCCATGGGGGCGTTTAATGCTCTACCACTGGCTAATACTTCTGAGAAGGCTAGTCTATCAGCTACATTCCATCCCCATTGGAAAAATCTTAATAAACCTTGTACACCACGTAGTAAACCAATGGGCATTCTGGTTACTCTGGCACTCTTTCCAGATAGGCGCTCGCAAATATTAATAATTTCTTCTGCACTCCAAGCACGAGTACCCACTACAGGGAAAGTTTGTTTTTGGGCTTCTGGTACATTCAGGGCGCGAATCGCAAATTTAGCAATATCCTGAGTATCCATGTAAGCGATGGGTGAGGATGCACCTGTCACCCACACTGGCTGATTTTCTAAAATGGGTATGCCATATTGACCAATTAAACCTTGCATAAATCCAGCTAATCTTAAAATGGTATAATTTAATCCAGATTCAGCTAAATATAATTCCGTACAGCGCTTAATTTCCATTAAGGGTACATTAGGATATTTATCGGCATCAAGAATAGAGAAGAATATAAAACGCTCTACACCAGCAGTTTTGGCTGCTTGAATTAGTGATACTTTTCCGTCCCAGTCTACTTGTTTAATGGTTAAGGAGTCTGTAGCGCGAGAGGTAGCAGCGTCAATAACTGCTGTTACACCTTCTAATGCTTCTTCTAAGCTTTGGGGATAACACAAGTCGCCTTTAACTAATTCTGCACCCCATTCTTTCAGAAATGTAGCTTTTTTGGGACTACGAACTAAACAGCGAACTTTATAACCCTCGTCAATAGCACGACGAGCTACCTGTCTTCCTAATGTGCCAGTAGCACCGACAATTAATAATGTCATGGAGAAGATTATATATTTTAATGTTTTATGATAAGAATCTTAACAGAATTAGCTGTAGAAACAAAACTTTACATTTTTTTCAGAAAATAGGTGACAGGTGACAGGTGACAGGTGACAGGTGACAGTTAATTATTCACCCCATCACCCCAACTCCCCATCACCCGTGCTTATTCTTCAGCGCCTTGGATTTTTAGTAGTAAAGCACCGATACCCCAACCTACGAAGATTAAGCCGAAAGATAATAAGGCTGCGTTTAAGATTTCGCCACCCATTTGCTGTGATTCTCCTTTGTGAAGTGGATGAAGTGTGTTGATGTTTTCCTATTTATGAGACTGCGGAATTTAATCTGATCACTCAAATCTCATTTTTGCTAGTCTGCTAAATTAAAGGAAACTAGGTTTTGTATTGTCTCTAGACTGAGACTCTCATAATTAATTCTAAAGTAGTTTAGCAGCTAATTGGTGCTGCAACTGAGATAGAAAATATTCAAGTATCATTTTTACCAATGCCTAATCACGAATCACTAATCACCAATGCCCAATCACCAATCACCAATCCACGTTTAGCCGTTACGATGGGAGATCCTGCCGGAATTGGTGCTGAAGTGATTTTAAAGGCTTTAGCAGATCCTGCCGTGACGGAAAATTGTGATTTGGTTGTGGTTGGTAGTCGGGATTTACTGACTAATAGTTATAAAAATTTGCTAGAGAATACGGATAATAAATCAACTTTGGCAAATCCAGATCAGTTAAATGTGATTGATGTGGATGTACCAAATTCTGGGGAAATTGTGACTGGGGTGGGTCATGCTGCTAGTGGTGCGGCGAGTTTTGCTTATATGGAATCTGCGATAGCTCAAACCTTGGCAGGTAAGTTTGCTGGTATTGTTACAGCACCCATTGCTAAATCTGCTTGGAAGGCTGCTGGTTTTGATTATCCTGGACAAACGGAACTTTTAGCCGAAAAGGCTGGTGTGGAGCGTTTTGGGATGTTGTTTGTGGGGCGATCGCCTTTTACTGGTTGGACTTTGCGGGCTTTACTTGCTACCACACATATTCCTTTATGTCAAGTAGCTGATACCTTAACACCGGAATTATTAACCAAAAAATTAGATTTATTAGAAGAATGTTTACAGAGAGATTTTGGGATTAAAAATGGCAGAATTGCGATCGCGGGTTTAAATCCCCACAGTGGAGAAATGGGACAATTGGGAAGGGAAGAAATAGATTGGTTAATTCCTTGGTTGGTAGAAGAAAGACAAAGAAGACCACATTTACATTTAGAAGGACCCATACCCCCAGATACAATGTGGGTGAAACCGGGTCAGGCTTGGTATGGTAATTCTGATGTTAAAAATATTGCTGATGCTTATTTGGCACTTTATCATGATCAGGGTTTAATTCCGGTGAAGTTAATGGCTTTTGATCGAGCGGTAAATACTACTATTGGTTTACCGTTTGTGAGAACTTCCCCAGATCATGGTACTGCATTTGATATTGCTGGTCAGGGTGTTGCTGATGCTACGAGTATGAAAGCAGCGATACAGTTAGCGGTGGAATTGGTGAAACAGAGGTTAGTCATTCAACAATAATATTATGAGTTTATCTCACGCAGAGGCGCAGAGACGCGGAGAGGAAAAGGATGTCTAGAAGTACAAGTTATCATGCAAAACTAATTCAAGACTTACAAAATCCCCTGGAAGCAGCAGCTTATATTGAAGTTGTTTTAGAAGAAGGTGATCCAAAAATGTTAAATAAAGCAATTAAAAATGTAATTGAAGCTCAAGGTGGAGTTGAGAACCTAGCCCAGAAATTATCTGAGCAAGGAGAGATTGAATTTTATGGTTTAACTACTTTATTAGATGCTTTGGGATTACAGTTAGGAGTAACTGTGAAGTCAGCTTGTTATTTCTTAATTCCCTACATTTAATTTGACAATTACTGGAAAATGATCGGAAGGCCAAACATCTTCCCTTTGTTGACGATCAATAATTACCTGTTTAATTTGAAAACGGCGATCGCAATATATCGTATCTATAGCAGCAGTAGCTTCGCCTGTAAACTCATGAAAAGTTTTTTGTTCTTCTAAGGGAAGGGTAGCTAAAGCATCTTGAGTTCTGTGATTATCAGCTAAAACCATCCGTGCTAAGGTATTGGGACTAGCGTTAAAATCACCTGTTAATAAAAGATGATCTTCTGTGGGGAATTCCATTAAACATAAACTAATTAAACCTGCACCTAACTCTCTAGCTTTTGCACTTTCGTGATCTAAATGAGTATTGACAATAGTGAGGGAAAGGTCAGAATTATTAACTTGAAAATTTGCCCAAGTGGCCATGCGTGGTAAACGGGTATCCCAGGTGATGCTACCAGGAATTTCTGGAGTATCACTCAAATAAAAGTCCTTAGTTTTTTGTAAGTTGAGATTTTGGTGATTATAAAAAATAGCACAATGTTCACTTTCACCTGTACCTGTGCGATCGCCCCCCACAAATTTGTATCCTGGTAAAAGAGCTTGTAAATCATTAAGTTGGTGGATTTTACCTTCCTGTGTACCGACTACATCGGGTTGGTAATATTGAATTATAGAGGCGATCGCACCAACCCGTTTTTCCCATTGACACATTCCAGTATCTGGTTTGTCATAGCGGAGGTTAAAACTAATTGCGGTAATGTTCATCACTGTCTTTAATCTCATCAATATTGAGAATAATATATAGTAAGTAGATATTTTTATGGTTCTTACATCACTTAATTAGTCAGACTTTCACAAAAATGCAAAATCTACAATTTCAAATCTATAATCTCAAATTAACAAGAGGCTTGAGTAGATACAAAAGCCCTGATAGACTTTAGCTGTAATCATTCAAACTCAAACTAAATATTTAGTCAAGCCTCAGTAAACTTTCTCAGTAAAATCAGCTATACAACCCAGGTATTAAATCGAAAAATCATCAAAATTTGAATGCTTACATTTTTGTGAAAGAAGGTTTAAACTTTTTAAACTTTATGGCTTTCAGGTGCTTCAAACTTATAACCATAACCGCGCACAGTTTTAATAAACTCTGGTGTACTAGAATCAGATTCCATTTTTTTACGCAATTGGCCAATATGCACATCTACAACTCTGCCATCTCCTACATAGTCACAACCCCATACTTTTTGAATTAATTGGGGACGACTCCAGGCTTGACCAGGATGACTGGCTAAAAAATGTAAGATATTAAACTCTAAAGCAGTTAAAGCCAAAGGTTTATTATTCAGTGTTACTTCTCTCCCTTCAGGATTAATTGCTAATTGTTTAAACACAAGACGTTGTGCTTGATTTGGTTGGATGTAGCGGATACGTCGTAAAAGTGCCTCCACTCTCACTTCTATTTCTGCCAAACTAAATGGTTTAGTCATAAAATCATCTGCACCAGCAGCCAAAATTTTGATTTTATCAGCTTCATCATTACGGCTAGTCAGTATCAAAACTAAAACATTAGTTCGACTCTGCATTTCTTGACAAAGTTTGTAACCATTGGCATCTGGTAAATTCCAATCCAAAATTACTAAGGCTGGATTGAACTGCTCAAATAAAGTCATAGCACCTTTACCGTCTGATGCAGATTCTATTTGGTACTTCCGACTTAGAAACCGATTGACGAGATTTCTAACGCTGAAATCATCATCTACGATCATAATCTTGGGAATATCAGTGGTAAGCTTATCCATAGTCTAGTGCAGTCTATTGATTGATTTGACAATTTCTGTAGCGACAGTTTGGTTGAGATGCTGCATTTGAGAATTATCTTAGCTTCTAGTTAACTAAGAACCAACAATTCTTTAGTCTTTGTATACACTGAATTTTCCCTGAAGTTTATGCAAACTTCATAATAATCCCTAAAAAACAGATCGGTAATGTATGATTTTGGTATTTTTTGGAATTTTTTTTGTATAAAATGTCAGTTTTTCAGGATTTAATGACGAGGAAATTAAGATATGGATTCCATAGCTTATGAGTCTTAATTGATACGTTCAATAGCATCCCGTGTAGCTTTATATGCCTCAATAAATGTCCGAAATGACTCTTGTGATATGTTTTCTGATACTAAATCTCCAACTACTTGCTCGAGAATTTGATCTAACTTTTGTCGGACTAAATCTTTATTCTTTTGGCGATATTCTAATAGTTTTACAACTAATCTGATGTATTTAGCAGCATTTTCTCTCTGCTTTTGTTCAATTTGTTTTTGAGCAATATTTCTATCATTCTCTATGGCTTCTCTAGTAGTTTTATATGCTTCATTGAAGGTTCGGAATGATTCTTGGGAAATACTTTCTTTAACTAAAGCTTTAGCTGCGTTATTAAATGTTTTGTCTAATATTTTTTGTCTCTCTTCCAGATTATACTGACCTGCTTCCATTAAGTTAATAGCTAAATTAATATATTCATCTGCTTCATCTTTACGATTTTGTTCTAACCATACTTTTATTTGCCTAATCCATTCTGCTGCCAATACAATTACCGTCACCCACAAAGCTATATAATCTGCATTTTCTTGCACAAAAGATGGTTTATTTCGCTCATAAAAGGACAAGGCACCAGGATGTAAAGCAATACCAATGACACCAAGATTATTAGGTTGATTTATTTCCGCAATTAATGGTTGAATTTCAGCATTTTCTTGAGCAATTTCGTTAACTATCTCTTGACGATATTCATTGATAATTTGTGTGATTTGATTAATAACATAGGGATCAACTTTATTACTAGCTAATAACAGTCTTGGTATGGCAATTGTATCTAGGTTATTTGCTGGGACAGCGGGATTCCCTTTGTATGTACCTTGGGGAATAATAGCACTTTCTAAGGCAGGTTGCTTAATTTTCATAGCTTCTGCCTGGGGAATTTTTATTAATTCTCCTTGGTAATTATTGACGAATTTAGAGATTGATTTATTGCCTAATGCACGAACTCTAAATACTGCATCTGCTTTGTTGTTTTGGAAATCTTGGTCAGCTTTATTATCATCATAGCCTTGAATAGTTTTACCATTACTATCTAATCCTGTAATTTTGAAGTCTTTTTGGCTTAAACCATAATGTTCTGCTATTTTAAGAAATGATTGATATTGTCCACCACTGGCAGCTAAAGCAATGGTTTTACCTTTAAGATCAACCAAATTATTAATATTCTTATCTCTGACAACTAACTGAAAAACATCCTTATATAATACAGAAACTACTTTTGCTGTTGGTTGTTTTCGGTAATTTGCAAATGTGCGCTTTTTAGTGGCTAAAGTACCAATATTCTGAGATACTACATCAGCTTGGGCTGTTACTAAATCAGCTTCCCCTGCTGATAACATACTCAAGTTTTTTGTTGTACCACCACTCTTTTTGATTGTAATTTTGATGTTCGATCTGCGCTCTACGACTTTTTCTATTGCTTCACTGATAATATAGCTTTCTCCAGTTTCATCGCCAGCAGCAATGGTAATTTGAGGGGAGATGAAACGATTACTTATGTTCCAGATAATAATAGCAAAAATGCCAATGCTGGCAAGACCAAGACTAACAAATATGAGTTTAGATACAGGATCGAGAGTTAAGGTAAAGTTGGTCAATTTAGATTGACTATAATTTTTAGATGTTGTCATGGTATGTCAAAATTCCAGTTTTATTAGAGTTTAGAGATGATTCTCATAACTCACTTTTAATAATTTAATTAATTTTTCATACATGAGAAATAGATATGATTCCTGATTTTCAATAAATCTTTTTACTGAATTTGATCAGATAAATGGGAGTAACTTTTTTAATATCACAATTAAGTTAAGCTTAGTTTATAAAAACAATAAAATTAGGATAAATATATTTAAGCAGTAAGTATAATGCTTGTTATGAATAAATTTTGGAGATAGATATTTGCCTAAATCTCTTGGTATTTGCTGTATATCAAAAGATAGATTCTATAAATAGAAAAGAAGATTTTTTTATTGCAAATATTATTTAGATTTTAATTCTTAAGAGGGAAAAAGATATTGTAGTGTTTTGTTAGATTATTATTGGTGTAAAAAATATAAGAAATAGAAAATCAAGGCATAGAGGGAATGAAAAATAAACTCAAGGATAATACGTTGGTCAGTCGTATTATACCTTCACAGCCACCTGTAGAAGTAGAGTCCGATGTTCATGTGGTTAAATCTCGTTTAGAATGGGGCAAACCAGCATTTACAATTTTAGATGTCCGCGATCGCTTAACCTATAACCAAGGACATATTATGGGAGCAATACCAGTACCCATAGATGAATTAAGGGCAATTGTATCAACATTTTTAGATGAAAATCGTGATATTTATGTTTATGGTATTAATGAAGGACAAACCGCCCAAGCTGCTCAAATATTGCGATCTGATGGGTTCAAAAATGTATCTGAACTCAAGGGAGGTTTTGCCGCGTGGAAAGCGATTGGTGGACTAACGGAAGGTGTAATTGAATCAAAAGTTACCCATAATTAACAGGTTTACAAATTACGAATTACTGTTAATGTTCAAACAAATCTTTAAATTGCAACAAGTCCAAAGAAACTATTGTGGGGAGAACCTGAAAACATTGTTGTGCTAGTTGCCAGCGTTCTTCTCGTTGTAATATTTGAGTGAGTTTTTTTTGTACACTTAGTAAATAACGGACATCATTAGCTGCATAACTAAGTTGAGCTGCGGATAAATTAACCGCGTTACCCCAGTCAGAACTTTGAGAGCTTTTGTCTAGTTCCACCTGTTCTAATTCTTGAACTACATCTTTTAAACCATGACGGTTGGTGTACGTACGAGCTAACTTACTAGCAATTTTAGTACAGAAAACCGGGTTAACATGAATATCTAAATTATGACGTAAAGCAGCAATATCAAACCTGGCAAAGTGAAAGACTTTAGTAATGTTAGTTGCTTCCAGGAGTTGTTTTAAATTGGGTGCGACTGCTTGGCCTTTAGCGATACGGACAACGGTAACTTTTCCTTCTGGGTTACACAACTGCACTAGACAGAGGCGATCGCGGTGTGTTAATAATCCCATAGTTTCCGTATCCACAGCTAGAGCATCAGCTTGTAAATACTCAGTTAAAGTAGCTGCATCTAAATCGCGATCGCACACCTGAAAATCATGTAATGTCATTAATATTTCCCAAATAGAATCTAGTGTTTCTAATTGCAATTACTTTATCAGAAACCTAGCTTTTTTTGTCAAAATTATGACTAAATTAGTTGACTAAATCTATCTAGTGTGGAGAAATATTTGTGTGAGATAAACTTCACCCTTAGCATTAGTGGCAACTCCCACGCCTGTAAGTGTATATTTACCTTGAATATTTTTTAAATGTCCAGGACTATTCAGCCAACCAATAACAGCTTGTTTAGATGGGTCACTGTAGCCAACATTAAAAGCCACATTTTCCGCAGCATTTTCATATTTGAGGGGTAAAGCTTTAATTCGCTGTTCAAAACCGTGATGACTAAATTTTACCTTACCATTAGCCATATTTTGACTATGAATTCTAGCTTGCTTTGTAATACTTGCATCTAAAGTTAATTTTGAAAGTCCTTGAGAAGTTCGATATTGATTAATTTGGTCAAAAACTAATTTTTCTAAATGGGAATTTTGCGAATTAAATTTTGATATGGATGCCTGAATAGTAGTATTAATTGACTTCTGAGTTTGAGAACCTGTTTCAGTAGAATTACTACGACGGATAGGAACAGTCATGAAACTACTAGCCAGGACAAGTACACTTAAAGCCATGCCAAAAGCAGTTTGTCGAAACATAGACAATTAGGTATTGTATTGATTTTTAAGATACATACTCTATCTTCTGAACTAAAAATAAGTAACAGGATAGTGTCTAGTATTTTTTTACTTAGGAATTTTCTCAGGGTTACTTGAGTAATGGTTTAAGGGTTAAAGTTCAGAATTTTCCTGATCAGGAATTACCAACCTGTACTAGAAAACTGGAGGCTTATGTGCATTAATTCCAAAATGACATATTAGTTTCCTGAAAATCTGCTAATTTTATGACTAATAAACCGCCAATATTTCATATCTAGAAATCTCCTTGTATGGCTATAATATGCTGCCAAAATGTCTTTGTAATTACATTTTTAATCAAAAAAATATATAAAAAATAGTATCCGCTGACAGATGTCAGAGATACTGAAAACCTAATAATTCATAAGTTACCAGTCATATCCAGTCTGTTTAAATACTAATCATGAAGACAACAAAGGAAACGGAGTAAGTAGATTAACTTTTATTTTTCCTCCGTTTCCAATGACTAATGACTAATAACTAATATTTATTCAGGAGTGAGAAATTTGGCTACAGTTTGCACATCTTTATCACCTCTACCAGAACAGTTAATCACAATCCGGGGACTACCGCTCAGTTGAGGACACAAAGTTTCTAAATAGGCGATCGCATGAGAAGTTTCTAAAGCTGGTATAATTCCTTCTAACTTGGATAAGCGCTGAAATGCCTCTAAAGCTTGATCATCGGTAACACTGTAATATTCCGCTCTGCCAATATCCTTCATATAGCTATGTTCCGGCCCCACACCAGGATAATCTAACCCCGCACTAATGGAATGAGGCTCAATTACCTGCCCTTCATTATCTTGTAATAAATAACTCATTGCACCATGCAATACACCTACTTCTCCCTTTGTTAAAGTCGCAGCGTGTTTATTAGTATTTACACCTTCCCCCGCTGCTTCCACACCAATTAAACGCACAGATGGTTCTTTGACAAACTCATGGAAAAGTCCCATCGCATTAGAACCACCACCCACACAGGCCATGAGAATATCCGGTAAACCACCCCATTTTTCCATTGCTTGAGTGCGGGTTTCTTGACCGATAACCGCATGAAAATCACGTACCATCATTGGGTAAGGATGGGGACCAGCAACAGAACCCAGGATGTAATGGGTAGTTTCTACGTTCGTTACCCAGTCGCGGATAGCCTCAGAAGTGGCATCTTTGAGAGTTCCCGTACCCGCAGACACAGGACGAACTTCCGCACCCATCAAGCGCATTCTGAAGACGTTTAAGGCTTGGCGTTCCATATCATGAACACCCATGTAAATAATGCACTCTAAACCAAAGCGAGCGCAGACTGTAGCAGTAGCTACACCGTGTTGTCCTGCCCCAGTTTCGGCAATGATCCGCTGTTTACCCATGCGTTTAGCCATTAAAACTTGACCCAGGGCATTATTAATTTTATGCGCTCCGGTATGATTTAAATCTTCACGCTTTAAGTAAATTTGCGCTCCTGTGCCATCGGGACGGGCATAATGGGATGTTAGACGTTCCGCAAAGTATAAAGGTGTAGCACGTCCTACATAATCTTTCAGTAAACCTTGTAATTCTGCTTGAAAACTAGGATCATTACGATATTGTTGATAAGCTGTTTCCAGTTCAGCTAAAGCCGGCATTAAGGTTTCAGGAACATATTTTCCACCAAAGCGGCCAAAACGTCCCAAATTATCGGGAACTGAAGTTGTTGAGGGGTTAGAAATAGGTGTAATAGTCACAGATAAGTTTAAATTACAGAACAAAGTTAATTTTAATTCTAGAACTATTGAGGTTCCACCTCTAGTTTTAATTTATTTAAAACCTCTTAATTGTATTCTGACTCAGAGGGCTGAAATTAGGATTGACGCATTGACATAAAACACAAAATATGAACAAAGAAAAGAACTATGTCTTTTGTAGGGGTTTAGCATTGCTAAACCCTTACTTACTAACTAACCTTTCTTCTATCTCCTCGCGGCTTTTTTGGGTAATTTATGATTCTTGAATATCCTTTTGTACAGCTTGAATTTGTGCAAGAGATAATTCACTAACTTCTGCAATTTGTTCTAAACTCATACCAATTCGCAACAAATTGACAACAAACTTTTTAACTTGTATTCATGTATTTTTAAGCATTAATGGCCGCTACGCTGCGCGAACAGGATTTACAGGATTTTAGAATATTCGATTAATCTAATCGTACCAAAAATAGTACAATAGTTATGTAACACCAATCTAACCTATGTATTTTCTCTGCTTAATAATTATGTTTAGTGTTTCTGTAAATATTTCTTTTTGATTTTACCATACACTCTTTCTAGCAATAACTTTGTTAATCGTATTTGTGTTAATTCTGGAATATTCCCAGCATAATCTTTTTTATGATCAAAAAACTCATTGATCTCTAATAAAATTATTGTCAGTTTTTTAATAATGTTCTCGGTTCTATACTCTGTTAAAACTTCTGGTTGTAAATTTAAAGAAACTGGAGATTCTAAAACTTTTAAAATTCTTTGTACATCATATTCTAAACCATAACCTGCGATTTTATAACAATTAAATCCCGGATCTAAATAATCAGAAAGTCCGCCGTTCACACTAGAAAAAACCTGACAACCACTAGCTAAAGCTTCCATTGGTTGCAAACCAAAACCTTCACTCACATTCTGTAAAGCCCAATATTCAGCGGAATCATAAAGGTAAATTTTGGCTCTGTTGAATAATCCTGGTAAGTCTTCGATATAAGAATCTACAACAAAGACATGACACTTTTTTTGTAGTTCTGGAATTAATTGTGTGAGTAAATATTCTGAAGATTTCCGTGCTTGCACTAAAACATCAATATCTCTTTTGAAATGCAGATTTGTGAACGCTTCAGAAATTTGATTAGGTAAATAATAAATTAAATTATGAGGTGCTTTTTGTCCCCAATATCCCATGGTGTTACGGCTAACTGTAATAATGGGAATACTGGGAGGAAGATTAAATTTATAACCAGCACTATGAGCATGATAAACAACGTTATATTTTTGCAGTTTGGGAGCTAATTTAGCAATATCAAATCCCCAACTAATCACAAAAATGACATCATCTAAATTTTCATTGTTTTGATTTTTTAATAAGTCATCTAAAAATGGTTTGTCTGGTTCTCTTTGACGGTAGGTGACAACTTCTACATTACATATATTTGCAGCTAATTTGACTGTTTTTAATTCTGCCCATAAACCACCACAAGCAAATTTACCATCTGTTCCTGGCAGTAAAAAATAAAGTTTTCTCATGTTCACTTTTTCCCTATTCCCTATTCCCTATTCACTCTTAACTGTAACCTGTAACCTAATTCAACCTTGCCATTTTACTTGCACAAAATGTGCTTCTTTACCCCAAGTATCTCTTGTGAAAATAATATTTTCGATAGAGAGATTAAAGGGAATAGAAGTTGTAATATAACGTTGGGCGATCGCTCCTAAGTCTGGTGCAAGTTCTGATGCAGTAGTTGCAGCAAGTCCTAAACCAATCAGTTGTTCAATGGGTCGGAAAGGTAACATTACATACACACCTACAGCTAACCCAGCAGTTAAAACCATAGATACAGATAAATTTGTCCCACAACGGGGATGAACCGCTAAATCCCATTCTCCACTGGTGAGACGATGTTGAGCTAGTGTAACAGCACGACGCAATTGGCTAATATTCACATCACCATAAAGGAAAAATCCCTGTTCTGTGGACAACCCGCTTAATGATTCGTTATCGAATTGTACATTGGTAGGTTGACGAGGGGAGGAGTAGACGTTTTTTGTTTCACCTAAAACCCAAACTGTGGCGTGTTCTAGAGCGTGAACTTGACGTAGTGTGAGAATTTCTTGTAAACCAGGGACAAAAGATAATTGTGCTAATAAATCAGTATCTTGATTAGATGTTGGTGTAATCCAGTCAAAGTTCAAAAAATCAAATGGAGAAGATTGATCTGGAAAAGAAGCAGGAATATTCATAATACCCAAGCAGATAAAACAAATGTATTTTCAATATAACCTCTGTAAAACTGAATTATTGATAACTTTTCTTGATAGGCTGGTCAACATAATTAAACATCAGTCCTTCTGGATATAGATCCCCGACTTTTTAGGAAAATCAGGGATCTGATGTGAGTATTACGTTTTTTGAAGTCTCAGCTATTGCAGGTCAATGATGTACAGATAGTCATCACAAATATTTGCACCACAAGGTTTTTACTGCTGACCGCTGAAAGCTGTTGTAGATTCCTTGATCCTTTCTTCAAGGTTCTGTTGTGGTGAGTTGAAAGTCAAGGAACTTGTGGTAGAAGGTTGACCCTGAAAAATATGGGTGAGGAGCAAAACAATTTTTAAACTTCAGAAATGAATTTTGAGCAAGTAAAGGCGATGAATCGCGGTTCACTCAGTCACGGGTAAATCAGAATGATTAGGTAACGTACAACAATTAACATCATTCAAGCAGACTTTACCCCATTGCAAAGCCCAGCGAACCAAAGCGACTCGGTTTTCGGTTTTAGTTTTGGTCAGGATGTTGCTGATATGATTATCAACTGTCCGTTTGCTGATTTCCAGCTTTGCTGCAATTTCTTGGTTAGTTAAGCCAACGGCCACTAAGTCGATAATTTGCAGTTCTCTGTCTGACAGACTGACAGGTGTCCCAGACTCACTAGCAGCCATGGCCTATTTAATCCTCTCTTGTGTATATGTACTCAATCACTTTTTCTAATTCTAAAAGATTCTCTCAGAGCTAGACATTATAAATGTTTCTACTAATACCAAAGTCCATAATTTCTTTGGATTTGATCTGAAGGTTAATGTCAATTATGAGAATTTGTGTATTAAAAGTAACTAACTTTTACTAATGAAACTGCTGTATCTGGGGATTTCATCGCATTTTCTACTATATCTAGGAATAAAAATTGTGATTGTATTGTGTGAAGAACAGGAGACAGAGAGATAATGTTGTAGATTTTATACAGATTTGTCACAAATCCCAAGTCGTAAATCGAAAATGAGATGAGTAATCCCCGTGTTTTGTGCCTTGGCGAAGTTTTGTTTGATTGTTTAGCCGATCAAATGGGGCTAAAGCTAGAAGAAGTCAAGTCTTGGACTCCCTACCCAGGGGGAGCGCCTGCTAATGTGGCTTGTGCTTTGGTCAAGCTGGGAACACCAGCAGGGTTTATTGGTGCAGTAGGAGAAGATAACCCAGGTCAACAGCTGGTACAACTATTACAAGAAGTAGGTGTAGATACAACTGGTGTACAACAACATCCCGCAGCCCCAACTCGACAGGTTTATGTGGTTAGAGATTTAAATGGCGATCGCTCTTTTGCTGGTTTTGGTAAATATGATACTAGCGAATTTGCTGATACTCGCCTACAAGCTAAACAATTGCCAGAATCTTTGTTTAACGAAGCTGATTTTCTAGTTTTGGGAACTTTAGAGTTAGCTTATCCCGAAAGTGAGGCAGCTATTCACCAAGCTTTGAAGTTAGCAGAACAATATGACCTGAAAATAATTTTAGATGTCAATTGGCGACCTGTATTTTGGCAAGATGCTAATCTGGCAAAACAAAAAATTGAGGCTTTGTTACAACGATTCGATTTTCTCAAACTGACTAAGGAAGAGGCTCAATGGTTATTTAATACTACTGATCCTGGTGCTATTACTTACCGTCTCAATTCTTTGGAAGGAGTGTTAGTAACTGATGGTGAAAATGGTTGTGCCTATTGTTTAGGTGAAAATGAGGGTAAATTACCTGCTTTTGCTATGCCTGTGGTAGATACTACTGGTGCAGGAGATAGCTTTTTAGCTGGTTTTATCCATCAGTTAATTCAGTTAGGTATTAACAGTTTAAAAGATGCTGCCACTGCTAAACGTGTAATTACCTATGCTAGTGCAGTGGGGGCTTTAACTACCATTAAACCAGGTGCGATCGCCTCCCAACCAACTGCGGCTGAAGTTGAGGCTTTTTTAGCTGATCATCAACTTTAATACTTCACAGTTATCAGTTCATTTACAGTGAAACAATTCATACTCATACCCATATATTCCCGGCAACTTTTGATCATCACGCAGACATTTTTTCACTTCCTGACTCATGGGAGCATGAAAATTGACCAGCCATAAATCAAAAGGTCGTGGTAATTCTTTGATAGTCTGTTCTAGGGCTGTAGTAGAAGTATTGGGGTTTTGGCCTTGATGGGCAAGGAGAAATTGGGTGTTAGCTTGTGAACTAGAGAATTTTAACTCCCAAGCTATGCCCATCATTTCCCCAGTTTGGACTAAGCTTTTGTGGGTTGTGGCAATGAGAACTGGTACTGAAGAATTTTGTGTAATTATGGGAAGAAATAAATCAGGGCGGTAATATTTGCGATAACCAAGATTAAAAGTAACTGTGATGGCACTGATTAATCCCATTACCCAAATCAAGATGACAGCTTGTTTGCCAGTGATACCCCATTTGCCGGTGTTGGGATTTTGATAACAAACTGCCAGACTTGCAGCCACTAAAATTATTACTGCTGGAAAATAAACAAAACTATAGCGAGCGCCCCTGGTGAGGTCAATACCCAGGAAATAAGTAAAGCAGAAAAAGAAAGCGATCGCTCCTAATACTACCCCAACAAATGCCTGAGTGATAGAACCAATTTCCGGTTCTTGTAATTGAACTTTTATTCCCCTAATTAAAATTGGCAATGCCCAAATAAAGAAAATTAACATCACCAACCCAGATAATATAACCACCGTTAACTGAGGTGCTTCTACTGGGAGTAAGGAAATCATGGTAATCCATGTACCTAAAACTTGAAAAATGGGGCTAATCCAACTTAATCCCACGCGCTCACCTTTAATCCACTCTGTTAACGCGCCAATGTAGCGATTTTGTAACCAACCAGGCAACCACACTAACCCAGCAACAGCCGTACCAACTGCTACATAATAAAGCCGCCACCACGGAGGAGAAAGCAACACCCAAGTTTTTGTCTGAATTTGTTGTTTCCAAGCTACAAAAATTAAAACTACAGCCTCAGCGCCAAGAGTGAGAACAAAAAAGAAATGAGTAGCAAAACCCAAGGCGTTAACTCCCACCCAAGCAATAATTAACCACAAAGGTAATAATTTTTGCTTTTCCAAATGACGAATAGCAACTACCAAGCAAGCGAGGGAAAGCATCACCCACAGCATAGCCAAGGTATAATGACGGGCTTCTTGTGCTAAGAATACTGCGTATGGTGAAACTGCCATCATTGCAGCTGCTAATTGTCCGACTAATGGAGAACGAAAAGCTAATTTACCTAAAAAATAAGCACAGGGAATAGAAACTGCACCCAGTAAAGCCGGAAATGAACGTGCTGCAAATAGGGATACTAAACCTTCTGGGTGAGGAAATAACCGCATCCACAGATGAACCAGGACAAAATATAGTGGTGGGTGATTATCCTCTGTGAGAATACGAGCAATTACATCTCCCATACCAACTGTGGGATTTATTTGCAATGGTTTTAATAAAATATCAGGGGCGATCGCTTGATCTAAAGGTACTGGTAAAAAACTATTTCCCAAACTAAATACTAAAGTAGCAAATTCATCAGTCCACGGAGGTTTAGCTGTTAAATTAGTCAAACGTAAGCCGATACCAATGATCAACCAAATCAGCAGCAGTAAAGGATGAAACCAGGGAGCAGAAACGGTAGAGCGTCTATTATTTAAGTCCATTTTTATTTTTTTAAACTTTTATTTTTTAAACTTTTATTTTTTTAAACAGCGTTCTTGTACTTTAACTACATTTCCTCTTTTTAATAACTCTGATACAGTTACAAATTCATATCCCTGGGGAGTATAAGTCTGCAAAATTTCCTCTACTACCTCTACAGTATTATGGCGACTAGCATATACTCCTTCTTTTGCTGTCCCATCTGAATCATGTAAAAGTATAATTGAACCGTTATGAAAATTTTTTTCAAATCTCTGCATCATTTCCGCAGCAGATTTACCACGCCAGTCCTGTAAATCTACATCCCAAAAAATAATCGGTTTGTGCATCTGTTTTAAAACATTCGTGACCACAAAACCAGCACGACCAAAAGGGGGTCTAAAGTGAATATTGTTTGGTGAGATTAATTGATTAATTAAAATATCAGTTTCGGTAATTTCTTTATAAATAATATCTTGAAATTTACTATTGAGATTGTAATGATGCCAGGTATGGTTTGCTATTTCATGTCCCTGTTTTTCCAAAGTTCGGAGAATTTGGGGATACTTTTCGCTGTGTTTTCCCAAGACAAAAAATGTTCCCTGCGCCTCATAATCTAACAGGATTTGAGAAATGACTCTAGTGTAAACTGGATCGGGGCCGTCGTCAAATGTCAGTGCTAAAACTTTATCAGGAGTGTTGACACAAAATACTGACTCTCCAAATAGGCTGGGAAGCAGGAAACGCTTTGGCCAAGCCAATTCTAAAAAACAGGAAATTGCTATTACTATTAATAACAGAGGCAGGATTTTAGAAAATCTGAATTTCGATGGACGATGTTTGCCAAAACCCAGGAAATAAAATCCCTGAATCAAGGGTTTAACTAAAGGCATCATGACAGGTTAAGCAAAAATTCTAACATTGAAAGTATATCAGATTATAAGTAACTACCTTTTGAGATTGGTTTATAAGAATTCAGGAGTCAGAAGTTAGAATATTTGTTTTTAGATCATTTTTCGCTGTGCTTTCTGAAAGTGATTCAATAACTAGATATGGCGATTTCCCTTCTTCCTAAACCACCCAAGAAAGACGCTCTTTTTGAGGAACTGCTAAGACAGGAAAGAAGTCTAGAACACGAAAATCCTGATTTTTTAACTGCGCTAAACTGTAGTAGACAAACATATTGGCTCCCACACATCCATCAGTCCTTTAATCTCACCAAGGCTCAATAGTATCAATTACATCTTCAACTCTGCTAAACCCAAATAACGAATACCTTCCGGGGAAATATCAAACCGACAAGGTAACACTTCTAAACCTACATTGATCGCTTCCCGTAACAATTGACCATAAATAGGATCGGTACTATCACCAGGAGCAAACTGTGTACAATCACCACGATTGATAAAATACAACATTACCGCCCGATTTTGGGGTAAAACATCCATTAATTCTCTTAAATGTTTTTGTCCTCTGGTGGTTTCTGTATCAGGAAATAGTGCTAAATCTCCCTGTGACCAAGTAGTATTTTTTACTTCTAAATAAATTGGACGTTGTGTTTCATCGCCTGTTAAATAAAAATCTACACGGCTTTTTTTATCCTTGCCATACACCACTTCTCCCTTGACTTGGGTGTATTCTTTCAATTCAGAAAATAAATATTTTTCTAAAGCAATTTTAACTACACGATTAGGTAAGGCAGTATTTACACCCACCCAAATAGGTTCTATATCTTCTACTTGAATCAATTCCAAAGTATAAGCTAATTTGCGTTTAGGGTTATCACTAAAAGAAAGTTGTACAGGACTACCTACTTTTGATACACCTGTCATCGGTCCAGTGTTGGGACAATGTGCAGTGACAACTTCCCCGGATTTAAGTTCTACATCAGCAAAAAAACGTTTGTAACGTTTAATTAAAATACCTTCGTATAAATTAGGATAGCGATAAAGCCAGTCAGCCATTATGTTTGGTAATTTCTAAATTATAATTATTAGTCAATATACGATCAACCTGATTCTAAAATAAGCATTAGATTTATTATTTAATATATAGTATAGCCTTAGACAAAGCAGTTAGGACATTAATTAACACTAAAACTTACACACTGAAAGGCTTTTAGCACTGTCACCTGCTATATTTTAATATTTTGGCTTATTAATGAGACACTATAGAAAATATAAAATATCAGAACTTTATATACATCAAACCTGGTTCTACTAATGGTTACTACTGAGTATTATTTACGGTCAATAGAACGTTTGTTAATAGTCTCTCAAAATCTGTGTTTAGCTCATAGCTTAGAAGAGATTACGAAAATTGTCTTATTAGCAGTCAGAGAACTGACACATTCTGATGGTGCTACTTTTGCGATTTTAGATAATGGCTTTTCCTATTATGTTGATGAAAATGCTATTACTCCTGTGTTGAAAGGTCAGAGATTTCCCGTTAATCTCGATATTTCTGGTTGGGTAATGATGAATAGAAAAACACGTATTATAGAAAACATTTTAAATGAGCAACAAGTTTATATTCATGTTTATAAACATAACTTTATTGAAAGTATGACTGTAGTTCCCATTTGTAGTGAAAAACCAGTTGGTGCAATTGGTGCTTATTGGTCTAATCACCATCAAGGGACTACGGAAGAGTTAGAAATACTAGAATTACTGGCGAAAAGTACAGCGGTGGCAGTTGAAAATTTACAAGTATATTCTCAATTAAAACGGGAATTAAGCGATCACACAATTGCCTTAGAAAAGGCTAATACTCTTTTACAAAAAGAAATCCAAAAAAGTAAAGCCATGGAAGCAGAAGTGCGCCGTCTTTCCCTGACTGATGAACTAACAGGATTAAATAATCGGCGTGGTTTTTTCCTATTGGCTGAACAACAGTTAAGATTATCTAAGCGGTCAAAAATCCATACTGGTGTGATGTTTTTTGAACTCCATAGACTAGCAGATATTAAGGAACAATTTGGTATTGGACTAGCTGAAGATGCTGTGATAGAACTTTCTCGGTTACTAAAACGGAGTTTCCGTAATTCTGATACTTTGGGGCGTATTAGTGAAGATGAATTTGTCGTATTAATACAGGGATACAGCCTCACTGTTGATGTGATAGAGGAACGAGTCAAAACTAATGTTTCTGAATTTAATCAAGCTCACCATTTACCTTTTTCCCTAATAGTCAATATTGGTGTCAAAGACTATAATTATTCCTCAACAATTTCCTTAGAAAATATGATTACCTTAGCTCATGCTAATGTCTACGAAAGACAAGATTAACTAACAGCAAAAATGTAGTTAAATTTACTACATTTTATTGATAGCTGACTATAATATATATTACAGACCTCCCATATCTAAAAATGGGTAGGACTTAAAAATGCAAGGAGGTAAATCCTATGCAAGAAGTTTCCCATGCGACAGAATTAGAATATGCTTTTCTCTTTACTTTGAGGAAAGTAAATTCTCTTAATCTACAAGGTTTTGAACTATTTTTTCAGAATTTACCTTTAGATCCTTATATTAAAGGAAAATATCGTTTTCGACGTTTATCAAGAATCATGGTTGCTGAGGAGAGATTGATTAAACTTCCCCATGGTCATTTATGCCAACGCAGAGAATATAATCCTTTGTTGGGTGATATTAAAAGAGAGTTTGCAGAGTTAGAAGATGAAATGATAGAACTGGATATTTTTAAAAGTCTAGTTTTAGCATTTATTGATACTTGTAAACTGCATCCAGAAGCGGAAATTGGTGTGCATCAAATCAGAACTATCTGTTCACCTGGACATTCAGGAAATCCTGCACCTGAAGGTATTCATCAAGATGGCACTGATTTTATTGGGATTTTTTCTGTCAATCGGGAAAATATTCAAGGTGGAGAAACACATTTATATACTGCTAAAAAAGAGAAGCCTGTTTTTAATAAAATTCTGCAACCAGGTGAGTTAGTTGTAGTTAATGATCATCAGTTTTTCCATTTTACTAGCCCGATTAAGTCGGAAATTCCCGCCCCTGGTGCTAGGGATGTTTTTGTTTTAACTTCTCCTAGTTTAATGACAGACTTAGAAATGATGTAAGGTACAAGCGGAAATAATTAACCGCAGATACACACAGATAAACGCAGATTAGATTTGCTGATCTGAAATTAACACTTTGACACATAAAGTAGAGACTTTCTCTAGAAGGTCTCTATATCTGTATATTTTCACCAAATTTATTTACAATGAAGATAGTGAAATATGATACAAAATTATGACTTTAGAATTTTACGCTCGTGGTTTAGAAAAGGCTAAACAAAAAGACTATATTGCTGCTATTGAGGAGTTTAATCAAGCTATACAGGAAAATCCTGATTTTACTGATGCTTATATAGAAAGAGGTTTAGCCTATTATTACTCTGGTGCAACTCTACAAGGGGTGTTTGATTATAATGAGGCTATTAAGTTAGATGGAGAAAATGCTAAGGCTTATTATTTTCGGGCTTTAGCTAAGTTAGATTTAAAAAACCTATCTGGTTGTTTAGAAGATGTAGAAAAGGCAATTCAGTTTAAACTTCATCATGGGGCTGTTTATGATTTACTGGGAACAGTGAAGCGCAAACAAGGAAATCTTCCAGAGGCGATTGCTAATTTTAAAAAAGCCACAGAATTATATTTAGCAGCAAAAGATAAAGACAATGCTCAACAGTGTTTAGAGAAAATTAAACAACTACAACCAAAATCACCACCTCAAGCAAATCCAGAAATACAAAAACCAGTTAAAGTTATCTCAACTCAAGATTATTTTAGACAATTATTAGATAAGGCTGAAAATGGCGATACAATCGAAGCATTAGCTGATTTAAATTGGATCTTAACTGCCGATTCTCAAGATGTATATGCTTATTGTTGTCGTGGGGTTGTATATTGCAAAGTTGGTAATTATCGAGATGCAATATCAGATTTTAATCAGGCAATAAAATTAAATTTTCAAGATGCTATTGTTTATCGAAATCGGGGTAAAGCTCGTTCTCATTTAGGAGATCACCAAGGAGCATTAGCTGATATTAATAAAGCCTTAGAAATGCAGCCAGAAGATGTTTTAGTCTATATTTCCAGGGGGAATATTTATCAATCAATGGGTAATTATTTAGCAGCTATTCAAGATTATTCCCAAGCTATAAATATCAATCCAGAGCATCCTTTAGCTTATTATAATCGTGGCATTTCTCATACCTGTTTGGAAGAAATGTCAAATGCTGTGGCCGATTATCAAAAAGCTGCTAGTATTTATTGCGAACAAGAAGACTGGAAGAATTATCAACAGGTATTAAATAGTCTGCAAAAAATCCAATCATCTCTACCAGAAACAACCAAAGCTACCTATAATTTATTGCGCCAGAGGTTATTAAGAATGGTAGGAGGACATTGGGAAATAGCAGAAAGATTAATTCAACAAAAAAAGGATTTTTTCCCAGGAATGACGGAACAATGGTATTTACAAAAGGTAATTGATGATTTAGAAAGAGATAGACGTTAATTTAATGATAAATTCTGTTTTTTCTATCTTAGAAAGGAAAATTCCAAATC
Source organism: Okeanomitos corallinicola TIOX110 (assembly GCF_038050375.1). Taxonomy (NCBI): domain Bacteria; kingdom Bacillati; phylum Cyanobacteriota; class Cyanophyceae; order Nostocales; family Aphanizomenonaceae; genus Okeanomitos; species Okeanomitos corallinicola. The sequence goes on from NZ_CP150886.1 coordinate 1,192,596, forward strand.
TTAATAGTCTGATCATCACTACCACTAACTAAAGTTTTACCATCAGCACTAAAAGCTAAAGAATTGACTGTTTTAGTGTGTTCTGTTAAGGTTAATATTTTTTCACCTGTGTTAACATCCCACATTTTGATTTCAGAATTAATAATTAGGTGACATTCTGAACAATCTCGATTAGCAGCGACTAGAATATTACCATGAGGACTAAACACTAAAGATGTCGCATTATTATTTATTTCCAAGGTACGGATTTCTTTATTTGTTACCATATCCCATAGTTTAATTGTGCGATCTCGACTAGCACTAGCTAAAATCTTACCATCGGGACTAAATGCTAATGATGTCACTGTTTGATAATTTGGTGTTAAAGAATTAATCGGGGTCTCTTGATTAATATTCCAAATTTTAATAGTTTTATCAAAACTACCACTAGCAATAGTTACACCATCAGAACTAATAGCTAAAGCACGTACCCAGTCAGAATGACCTGTTAGAGTACGAATTAATTTACCTGTATCTAAATTCCAAACTTTGATAGTTTTATCATCACTAGCACTAACTAAAGTTTTAGCATCTTTACTAATAGCTAAAGCATAAACTGAATCAGTATGACTAATTAAAGTATGAATAACTTTACCCGTATCTAAATTCCAAACTTTAATGGTTTTGTCATCACTCCCACTAATCAGGATTTTTCCATCGGCACTAATAACGAGTTTATTAATATTTTTTTCATGTCCTGTGAGGGTAATAATCTCTTTACCTGTAGCTGTATCCCAAAATTTTATGGATTTATTGACACCACTAGCAATACTTTTTCCATCTGGAGTAATAATAACTGAAGCCAGTGAGTTACTATTATTTATTTCTGTAATTGTTTTCATTAAAACAACATTTTCTTTTGACTCTTGTTGTTCTTGGTAAACTACAGGCTGAGTATTTTCAGTCATTCTATTTTTACTAAATCTAGAAGAAATTGCAGTTTGTAACTGATGAAAATTTCTATAACCAAATTCTCCTAAACCTAAAAATACCATGGTTGTGATTATTAATAACAAATTTCGTAAAAACAGATATTTTTTAGGATAAAAATTATTGTGTTTTGAGGTTGGCAAAAATGAATTACTAGCAGGTGCTAAAAGATGTGTATATTGTTTACTTAAATCTCTAATTACTTCATCGGTTGAATGATAACGATTTTGAATGTCTGTTTCTAATAATTTACTGATAATCGTTGTTAGTTCATTACTAACGGGTGAATGTAAATAGTCCTGCCAATTTTTTACCCAACTATAACCATGTTCCATCCATAGTTGAAAAGGAGAAACTCCTGTCAATAAATGAAAGCAAGTTGCACCTAAACTAAATAAATCACTAGATGGATATGCTTTACCATCCCTGATTTGTTCGATTGCAGAATAACCATGCGAACCTATTGAAGTACCATGTTTTTTCTGTACTCTAGCTGTTAATTGTTTAGAAGAACCAAAGTCAATTAATGTTAATCTACCGTCAACTTTACGACGGATAATATTTTCTGGTTTGATGTCTCTATGAATAACTCCGCGATTGTGAATAAATTTGAGGATGGGTAACAAATCTAATAATATAGATTGAATATCCCAATCTCTATAGTGTTTTCTTAACTGTAATTCCTGTAATAAGTTATTGCCATCAATAAATTGTTGAACTAAATATAAACAGTTATCTTGTTCAAAGTAAGCTAAAAGAGTAGGTATTTGTGGATGTTCTCCCAGTTCTTGAAGTCTCTTTGCTTCTTCGCTAAACAACTCCATGGCTTTTTTTTGTGACCATGTTCCTTTAAATTTTGGTGCTAGTTGTTTAACTACACAAAGGTCATTTAATTTATCTGTATCTTCTGATAAATAGGTTCTACCAAATCCCCCTTCATCTGAAAGTAAACTAATGACACGAAAACGATTTCTGAGCAGGGGAACTAAAGGTGTATTGCAACTTTGACAAACCTCTTTTCCATCGGGGTTTTGTGGATTTTTGCAATCGGGATTTAGGCAGCATATCATAATTAAATAAGAGTGACTGCATGGGTAAAGATGTAAAGTTAAAACTTAAAGTTAAAGTTAAACTTAAAACTTACAAACTGAATAATGTTTCTACTGATTATTTATGCACTCTGATTAATTTTCTCCTAATTATACAGCGACTTATATTTAGAATCTGGTCAAATTGCCATGAAAATATATGATGCCTATGTTAATTACTGCTCAATTAACAATGTTCATCAAAGGTTTATTTTATGAATTAAAGGTAAAATTATTTTTTGTTTTCCGGACTACTAAATTTATGTATTCATCCTCCTGAATACTGATACATGATATTTAATGGGTTTGTAATCCTTTAAACCATTTGTTTAAAACTGTGTTAATAGTTTGTTTGATTTGATGCTTACGATTCCATTTTTGAAAGGCGTTTTCATAATCCTCTCCTTTGCTTTGAAAGGTGTTCCAAATATCGAGGAAAATTGTTAACCCACAAAATATTAAAATGTATAGTGACCAGGATAAAGTACCACCACCTACAAAATCTGCTAATATTAAAAAACTGTTAATAATCGCATAATTACCTAGCCGTTTTTTAAATTTTCCTCGGCGATAAAGATCAAAGGCTTGACGTTGTTGTACTTCACTTTGTTGGGTAAGCCAGTCAGATTCTGCTTGTTTTACTAATTCTGGTGAAATTTGTAACTCACTAGCAATTTCCATAATTTGCTGATACGAAAATTCTTGATCACTTTCTACTGTTTGACGAGCGATGGCTAATTGTAAAATCTGCTGCACTTCTTCTTGGCTATAGGAACGCAGGTTGTTAGATTCATTGCTTTTCATCGTTTTATTTGTGAATATTAGTTTTAATAGACTGCTAAACTACCATTGGCTGTTTTTCTACTACTTATAGAGTAGCAAATCTCCACTAATTGCAGAATTAATCTCAAATCTCAAGGTAGAGACTTTACCGTGATCATGTCTCTACTCAGTCCCAAATAATCAACCAGCAGTTAACTTGATTACAAAAAACTAGGACGATTTTGTTGATTAAGTTTGAGTTTCTCTGTTAATAGTTCCCACTTTTCTTGTTCAATGATATCAATAAACTCATTCAGATTTTGACGATATTGATACAGTGAATTGATTAGTGCTTGACGGTTATATTGTGCCATCATTACTCCTAATTCTGGATTTCCAGCCCCAACCCTGCTGGTATCTTTAAATCCTGAACTGGCAAAGTTCTGTGCTAGTTGGAAAATTTCTGGATCTGATTCACTTAAACAAGCTGCTACTAAAGAAGCACTCACCATCACTGGTAGGTGAGAAATCCAACTTACAGCCCGGTCGTGTTTTTCCGGTGAACAATGGTAGATCATAGAACCTAGCGATCGCACAATATCCTCTAAAACAGTAATGGCATTAGTTGATGTATTTTCTATCGGTGTAATTACATAAGGACGATTTACAAACAAATTTTTTTGTGCAGCATCTATACCCACATCTGTGTTTCCCGCCATCGGATGACCACCAACAAAATTCTCCCACAAAGGAGAAATTGCCTGTACTATAGGTGTTTTAACTGAACCCACATCAGTGATAATAGTAGTCTTAGGCAAATGAATTATTAACTGCTCAACTTGAGGGACAATAAGTCCTATAGGGGTACAAATAAACACAACTTCAGCAGTGGATAGAAAACTCAATTCAGTTGCAGCCTGATCAACACTGCCGAGTTCCATCGCTTTTTGACAGGTTGACTTACGGCGGCTAACCCCCAAAACATAGTGTCCTTGAGACTTTAAATCAAAACCCAATGAACCGCCAATCAATCCTAGTCCCAAAATACCAATTTTCATTTTTGCCCTTGACTATTAAATGTTGAATTATTCTCTTCTGCATACTTTACCAACTATTGAAGTTGGCATTTAAAAGGTAGATTTATGACTATAGAGGAATTACTCGAAAAATATGCAACCGGAGTCTTAGACTTCAGCGGGGCTAACTTTGCTGAAACCAATCTAAGTGGAATTAAATTAACAGGCATAAACTTTAGTGATGCCAATTTTAGCGTTGCTAACATGAGTGGTATTCATTTAATTGACTCTGATTTAAGTTATGCCAAACTAAATGTAGCTAGACTCAGTGGAGCAACTCTGGCAGGATCAATATTAAATAACTGTAGTTTTAACGTTGCCAACTTAATGCGTGCAGATATGAGTCGCACGCAAATGCGCCAAGCTTCCTTTATTCGAGCAGAATTAATTCGTACGGATTTTAGCCGTGCCGATATGTGTGAAGCTAACCTTAATAGTGCCGATTTAAGGGAAGCGACATTACAACAAGCTAACCTCCGTCATGCCAACTTGAGTGACGCAAATTTGAGGGGTGCTAATCTCCGGGAAGCTAACTTAGAAATAGCTAACTTGAGTGGTAGTAATGTGACTGCGGCTGATCTCAGTGGGGCAAATTTACGAGACGCAGAAATGAGGCAAACCAATCTTTGTATGGCTAACCTCAGTGGTGCAGATTTAAGTGGGGCAAATTTGCGTTGGGCAGATTTAAGAGGAGCAAATTTAATTTGGGCAGATTTAAGTGGGGCAAAACTCAGCGGAGCTAACTTACAAGGTGCTGACTTAACCAACGCCAATTTAAGCAACACCAGTTTAGTACACGCCAACTTAACCCAAGCCAAATTAATAAAAGTAGAATGGATGGGTGCTGAATTAACAGGAGCGACTTTAACAGGAGCAAAACTGTATGCTACCTCCAGATTTGGCTTAAAAATTGAAGGTATCAAATGTGAATGGGTAGATCTTTCCCCCACAGGCGATCGCACCATCATTCAAAATTTTAGTGAAGACGAATTAAAAGACTTTTTCAATGCTACTCCCCCCACTATTCGCATTGTTATTGATTTACCCCTAGAATACGAAGCTAACTTTGTCATAGCTGGAACTTATTACCAAATATCCCAGGAATACAGAGGACTTATTCAACCTCCCAGTGTAGAAAGCGGTAGTCGCAAGACAGCTTTTACATTTCGGGTAGATAGCGACGAAGCCTTACTAGCCACAGCTTTTATGGCAATTCTTCCCTTTAAAGATGCCAACACCACCCAAAAAATTATTTACAATATAGTAGACATGATTCGTCAAGAAGCGATAAATACCAAAAATGCCAAATTATCATCTTTGGCAAAAAGGTTAATGTCTCTATTAGATGAAGCGATCAATAAATTAAAAATTATCAAACAGACGAAGAAAAATTTAGAAGTAGCAGCTAAGTTAGACTTTGCCAAAGCACCTACCCAAATAATACTTACCAACTCTAGCGCTCAGTCCTTAACTGTTTACGATAATCCCAACTTTGGTAAACGATTGGTCAATCGTACCACAACAGATTCAGATCAAGATCCGGCTAATGACACAGAATACAATATACCTTCCATCAACATGATTTTGGAATTTATTGAGAACTTTTACGTTATTAACCCCTAGAAATCGGTAATTACCATAGTAGGAGGCAGGAGGTAGAAGAAGAATATTGATCTTTTTTCCTACACCCTCAACAATCCTTGTCTGTAGCTCAAAAAATTAGTGGAGAAGACTATGAGCCTCTTTAATAAAATGATGGGTAAAACCCGCTATGTTGTTTGTCGTCTATTCCTACATTTGAGTGGTAGTGAAGTAGCACCAATTTTAGGAGTATTAAACCGTGCTGCCAGGGAAGCAGTAGACGCTGAAGGTGATATAGAAGTAATGGGAGAAGGATTAGTAGAAATTTGTGAAACCTTACTCCGATATGACGAATATTGGCTTTCAGCCAGTAATGAAGGGGATGTATTTTGGAACGAAGGAGAAGCAGGGGATTATTTTAATGAAATATTTACCGACTCTGCTTCCAGATACGGTGCTGAATTAGATTTTGATCAACAAGAACCTTTATCTCTACCCGCAACCCGCAACGTAGTGGTCATGTTGACAGTAGCTTATGAAGGGGAAGTGCCAGAACTAGAAACAGACCTTTCTAACATTCCCGCCTTAACAGAAGGCTTAAAAGCTTTAATTAATTTACAGCAGAAAAATAAAATCCGGGCTATCCAAGAACATTTCTCACCAGCCCAATATGGAGACGAATTAACCAACGATCAGTTATTACAGTATTTTCCAGAATTGATCCCATTGTAACTTGTTAGTTAGTCTAGAGTTATACAATTCAACGGCAATGTATAGCTAACAAATCAGGAAAATTATCATCATGGTCAGGATTATAATGCGTAAGTTGACTATCCTTTGTTTAGTCCTAAGTTTATCTGTAACAACAGTGGCCTGTGGTGGAGGAAACCAAACTACCACAACTTCTAATTCTGTGAGCAGCACCAGTGTTACACCCAAAAGACTCAGTGATGGACAGTACCCCGTACAGCAAGCTAGTTACAATGATGCTGATGGTGAGTACACCCTATTTTTAATCGGTAGTCAGCCACCAACCTTTGCTACAGATAAACTACAAATGGCAAGGTTGACAGATGAAGAAATTAAAGACGGTAAAAAAAGTTATCTCAAGGTAGAAAATGGTGAACCGGCTTTATATCTAACAGAAGACTTTAAAATTGAGTATGTTCACAACGTTACGGAAGTTCAAACGAATCCCCAAAATGGGCAACAGGAAACAGTCGTAGTTCGCAGAGAGTCTAACTTCTGGACACCTTTTGCAGCTTCTTTAGCTGGTAATTTAGCCGGTCAGGTGATCGGTAATGCCCTATTTAGACCTCAATATTATGTTCCCCCTGTTTATCAATCCGGTGGAATTATGAGAGGTTACGGTGGATATGGTTCTACCTATGATTCAGCAGTTTCTAGCTACCGTTCCCGCTACAATCAACCACCCGCAGCAGTAAGAAATCGCACTGCTTTCCGTTCTACAGGAACAATTAAAAACTCTACTAGTACAACAAATAGAACCCCCTCTAGTACGAGAGGCACAAATACAGGTGGTCGTGCTACTGGTTCTGGGGTGAGTGGTAGTACCCTACAAAATTCCGGTAATTCAAGTTCTACCAACCGCCGTAACTCCAACAGTGGCTTTGGTAGTGGTAGCCGTTCTTCTGGTAGCCGTCGTTCTTCTGGTTCTGGTGGTAGAAGAAGATAATTAATTTACAGGTGACAGGTGACAGAAGGGGCGAACGGCCGTTCGCCCGTACACGTAGTCAGAATTAATTTTTCTCCCCATCTCCCTGTCTCCCTATCACCTTTAAACGGTTACAAAAGCTGGTTGTGGCCAGCGTCCTACAGCTTTACCGATGACTGCTAATTCTGACATTAACTGATCAAATCTGTCTGGTGTCAGCGATTGGGGTCCATCGGATAAAGCTTTGGCAGGGTTGGGATGAACTTCTATCATTAAGGAATCTGTACCTGCGGCGATCGCTGCCATTGCCATTGCCGGGACAAATTCTGACCAACCCACGCCATGACTAGGATCAATCATGATCGGTAGGTGAGTTAATTTCCTCAACACCGGCACAACAGACAAATCTAAAGTATTGCGCGTGTACTGTCTGTCAAAAGTTCTAATCCCCCGTTCACATAAAATCACATTGGGATTACCCGCCGCCAAAATATACTCAGCCGCCATTAACCAATCTTCAATAGTGGCAGCCATACCCCGTTTTAATAACACTGGTTTTGACTGCGCTCCTACTTGTTTAAGGAGTGAGAAATTTTGCATATTTCGCGCCCCTACCTGAATTACATCAGCAACTGCGGCAATTTTTTCTAAATCTCCTGCATCCATCACCTCAGTAATAATACCCAGTCCACTGGCTTCCCTGGCTGTTGCTAACAATTCCAATGCACTTTCGCCATGACCTTGAAACGCATAGGGTGAAGTTCGGGGTTTGTATGCACCACCACGGAGGAACTTAGCACCGGCAGCCTTAACCCGCTTGGCTGTTTCCACGATCATGGTTTCATTTTCCACGGAACAGGGTCCAGCTACCACTACCAAGGGATGATTTTCACTAAATACAACGTCACCATCAGGAGTGTTCACAACTACTTCTGAAGCTTGACCATGACGGAATTGACGACTAGCTCTTTTATAAGGTACTTCCACCCTTAATACTTGCTCAATCCATTGACTGAGTTCCTGAATTTGCAGAGGATCTAAACTCGCAGTTTCACCTACTAAACCGATGACTACTTTATGTTGCCCAATAATTTTTTCTGGTGTTAAACCCCAGTCAGTTAATTCTTTCGTTACACGATCTATTTCTGGCTGTGGAGAACCGACTTTCATGACAACAATCATTTTAAAATCCCTATATTTCTACTTAAACTTTGAGAAAAATATTTACTGACGTAGGATTAGTGATTGGTGATTGGTGATGGGTAATTGATGATTGGTAAAAACCTATTCTTAATTCTCTAACCCTGATTCTTTTATATCTTAACCTTTGTGTTACGAGCGAAAATAATGTTAAAAATATAATGTTAAAAATATAGCGTCAGGTTCTATCCCTGAATATTGGGTATAAATCAGATCAGATTCTTGCCCTAATTTACCCAATATTGCAGTTACTTATAGATACCTGAGCGCCGCTGATCAGACGTTATCTTTTCGTGTTTCGCGCCAACCTTCGACCATTCTTCCCCAATTGGTACTAACTTCACTAAGACCTAGTAAACTACCAGGTCTTTCTTCATCCCAAGAGGCAGAAAGAACACCATAGGTTATACCTAAAACTCCTATTCCAAATAGTCCCATGTTTACCAATAAGACAGCGATGGGAGGTAATTGGATATCAGCATAACTGACCAGCAAATAGCTGACCACCAGAGTAGTAATACCTAAAGCGGTCGGTATCCCACAAAACGCAGCGACTCTACGAATCATCCGCTGACTTACCACTTCAGGAATTGCCATTTCTTCCTTAGTGAAAGGTGGTTGCTGTTGCGACTTTTGATTTGATGCCTGTGCTTTTACTATCGGTTGAGCTTTAGCTTTTACAGGCTTTTGACGCTTTTTATTTGGCTCAAACGGTAAACGACTACTTTCTGATCCTTCAGCAGACATAAGCTATAGTTCCTAACCACGAATACCGAGGCGAGCAATCAAAGCTTGATACTTATCTCGGCTGTTTTTTTGGATGTAAGCTAGAAGGCGCTTACGTTGTCCAATCATTTTTAAGAGTCCTCTGCGGGAAGAGTGATCTTTTTTGTTTGCTTGCAAGTGCTTACTGAGTTTGTTAATACGATCAGTTAACATTGCAACTTGCACATCAGCAGATCCAGTATCGGTTTCGTGTACTTGGTAGCCGGAGATGAGTTCTTGTTTGCGCTGTTGCGTGAGAGCCATAGTCTATGAAATTTCTATTTTTTCTAAATGTATGTAGCAGTCTCCCATGATATCACAGGCTTGGGGTCTGTGGTAGTTTTGGGGAGTCCGTATTTCTCAAAATCAGGATTTTCAGTATTTAGGGATTTAACAGATGTTATTGGATGATTTTTTATTGGTAGTGAAAGTTGTGATTGTCTGCATCAGGATGACCAGGATTTGAGGATGTACAGGATATTGTTGGATGATTTAATTATTTTAATTTATAAATTTCACCTTGATCAACTAATAATTCTCCTGTTAATAAATCTTTGACAGTTGCTAATAGAACTCTGCGATTATCTACTGCAAATAAAACAGATATTCTATCAATTCCTGCATCCCCTGGAGGGTTAAGTTTTGCTACACATACCTGTTGATGTTGGGTATCTAAGGAACGATAACTTTCTTGATGTTGGAGAGTGCTGGAAGTCATTCTTCCTGAAGCATCAAAAGCTATTTCTGTTTGTGACATATCACCCACTTCACCAATATCTAAACGAATTTCTGTTTGTCCATTATTTGCAGTTTGTAAAGTTAACCATTGAGAACTTTGACAAGGATATTTTGTACCTTTAGTAAATATAGGATGATAAATATAACTTTTGCTGTAATTATCCCATAAACGAATTGCGTAACTATGACGTAGAAAATCATCTATTGCTGTAATTTGGGTAATTGCTAATGCACCATGACAGACAGCATCAAAGGGTTTATTTAACCTAACTTTGTTTTTCCCAAAATAAGAAATAATTAATTGCTGAACTGTGGGAATTAAACAACTTCCTCCTACTAATAAAACCTGTTCAATATCATTTTTAGTAATACCTTTTCTGAGTGCAAAGGTTAAAACATCATCTAACGCATCGCGTAATTGTTGTAAAAATTGCCGATATTCTAAAATTTCTTCTAATTTTTCCCGGTTAATTTTTAACTCATAAGACATAAAAGATTCATCATCAAACCAACTTTCGGCAGCAGTTTGATTTTTAGAAAGTTGAATTTTTAAACGTTCAGCAATTTCTAGGAGGTTCTGATAACCAATTTTACCAATTTGTTCAGGTGTGAGATTTTGAGAACGCAAATAATCATCAACTATCCAAACATCAATATCTTCACCACCTACATAAGCTTCTGATTTTGCTAAAACCTCAGCACGTAGATTATGATTCTGATCAGAAGTTGCAACAGTTTTGACTAAACTTAAATCTAAAGTTCCCCCACCAAAATCAACCACTAAAATTAATTTACCAGGAGATTTTACAGCATAACCTAAAGCTGCTGCGGTAGATTCATCTATAATAGAAACTTGAGGAACATTTAATTTTTGACCTAAATCTCTAAACCAATCTAAATATCGTTCAAAAGCACCAACGGGAACAGTGAAAATTAAATGACTAGGTTCGATATTTTGCTTTTTAATTTCTTGCCAAATAGTTTGGATAAACAACTCAGAAACAGAAATAGAATCATAACTAATCCCATCTATTTGTATTGGTGGTGGTTGATAATCTCCAGCTAAATCACGTTTAAACTTTTTAAATAATCTTTCAGGAGGATAACTTTGAGAAAGTCCTAATCTTTGACTTCTCACACCTTCACCTAAAATAATATTATCAGTTGATTTAATAAATAATAAACTAGGAATAACAGGATATTCTAATCTTTCACCTTGAGGAATGACACTAACAAAGATACGGGATAAATTAGGGAAACGTAAACTTTTAGGTTGTTGAGTGTCAGCTTCCAAAATACTAATTACAGTATTACTTGTACCAAAATCAATTGCAATAGTTGTCATAAATAGTAGGTTGGGTTCAAAAACCCAACATTAATTATTTATCGGTTTTGTTGGGTTACACTTTGCTTAACCCAACCTACAATATTATCATTTAATTATTATGATCAAATCCTGCGGGAAGAGTGCGGCTAACTTTTGCAGGATAGAGAACTTGTTCACCATTTTGATAGCCAATAAACCGAATATAAACTAATTCCCCTTCTTGAATATCATCACTATCAGCTTGATGTAATTGAGGATTATAATTAACCTGTTCCCAAATTTCACCAATAGCAGTATAACCCCAATTAATGATTAAATTATCTAAAGATGTAAATAAAGAAACTAGGTTTTTAGCTGGTAAGTCTGGTTTTGTTAAAGCCATTTTTTTGATTGTGGGATAGTTGCTGAGTAAAGTTTGTAATTGGGTAAATGTTTCATTTTGGAAATCGGTTTTTAATTGTTGAGATTGTTGTTTTAATTCTTCCCGCAGTCGTTGACATTGTAATTCTAAATCTTTAATTTTTTGTTCTGTATTTGTTGAGGTGATAGGTTGATGATTAGTTAGTGTATTTTTCTGAGTTTCTGAGAATAATATACGCAGAATAATATAAATAATGATTACGAGAATTACAGCAAAAGCAATATTATTAATTTGTTCTATCATGTTATTTATTGATGTTGATGCAGTTAGTTTATTATCCCGGATTTCTCGTTCCCAGTCTCCAGAGTGGGAATGCAATTTTAGAGGTTCTACCTCTTTTTTGCATTACTTGTCAGAGACAAGGAACGAGTAATGATTAGTTATTGTTGTTGTAAGGTTTGATTTTCGGAAGTTGTAATTATCTCATCATCTTGATAATATGCCGGTAATAATTCCTGAGATTCTATTTCACCTAAAGATTGTTCTAAACTTTTTGTAGTTTCCACACAACTAGAACCAGTTGCATTAAAAACCCGTTCCACAATTTTACCATCTTTACCAATGCGATATTCAATCTTTTGATATTCTGCCATGATGATTTTTCCTTTTTAATAATGTCAATAAATCAGAAATTAAACCCATTTACCCACAACAACCCGCACCGTACCATCTGCTAAAACTTCCTCTTCCTCCACATTAAAACCCTCAGTTTGTATAGTTTCCATCAAAGTTTTATGGGCGTATTTTTGACTAATTTTATTAATAAAATCTTGTTGATTAATTTTCGCTCCCCAAAAATCTGCCACTAATTCATAATTTTCTCCATTTTTACGAAAACCTAAATCATAACCATTAGATTGCTTAATCACATATTCAGCATGAGTTTTATCACCCATATAACCCCGAACTTGAGAATTTAACTCAACTTGATAACCCAACTCTTGCAATATTTGATGGAGAACATCACCATTTTTAATTTGCACCTTAATAGTTGTAAAATGAGACATAAAAAATCAACTCCTAATAAAAATCTCTCTTAAACCTCTTCCCTCTGTGTCCTCTGTGTCTCTGTGGTTCGTTTAAATAAATCAAACATTTAATCAACCTCCAAAGGACCCAAACCTTGCTGCTGAGAATAAACCTTTAACTCCTCAATTAACAGTGTATCAATAGAAGCCGTTCTTGCGCCAGCTTCCGCAGCCCAGCGTTTTAAACTGGTAATTTGTTCCTTAGCAATAGCCGCCAAAGGAACAGTTTCCGATACCGCCGCTAAAATATCTTCTGTGTTAAAATCCCTCCTATTACCAGCGACTAAACTACCAAAAGCGCGGTGCATTCCATCAATAATTACTTGTTGAATTTCAGCACCGCTAAAATTTTCGCTATTTTTGGCAAGTCTTTGTAAATCAAATTCTCGCAGTCGGGAAGGACGGATTTTTTGCAGGTGGACTTTAAAAATATCATGGCGTTCTTTTTCTGTAGGTAAATTGATAAAGAATATTTCATCAAATCTCCCTTTTCTTAATAGTTCGGCTGGTAATATTTGCACATTATTAGCAGTAGCCACCATAAACACGGGACTGGTTTTTTCTTGCATCCAAGTTATTAACGTTCCAAATACTCGGCGCGATGTTCCCGAATCACCATCAACGCCACTATTAATATTACCAAATGCCTTATCTATTTCATCCATCCATAATACACAGGGTGATATTGCTTCTGCTAATTGAATCATTTGGCGAATGCGATTTTCACTTTCTCCGACTATTCCCCCAAATAATCTACCCACATCTAAACGTAACAATGGTAAACGCCATTCATGGGCGATAGTTTTGGCTGATAATGATTTTCCTGTTCCTTGTATTCCTACTAATAAAACGCCTTTGGGGTTGGGTATTCCATAACGTCTTGCTTCTTCGGTAAAAGCATCTTGACGCATTCTTACCCACTGTTTAAGATTTTCTAAGCCACCGACGTTTTTTAATGATTCATTGGATGTGTAAAATTCTAAGATTCCGGTTTGTCTAACTGCTTGTTTTTTCTCTTCTAATACTCTATCAATATCTGATTCGTTGACTTGTCCTTTTGCTGCTAAAGCGGCGGCTAATACTCTTCTAATTCTGGCGCGACTTAATCCTTGACAGGCTTTAATTAATTGTTCTTTTCCTAATCCATTTAAGTTAAGTTTTTCGGGGACTATTAATTGCTGAATTAAATAATCAATTTCTTGGATGTTGGGTAAGGGAAAATCAATGACTGTAACTTCTTCTTGTAGTTCTGGGGGAATTGTTAATATATGACTGGTAATTATAAGGGTTTGGCGTGTGCGTTTGAGTTGACGGGTGAGGTTTTTGATAGCCCGAATAACGGGAGCATTTTTTTCTATTTCGGGGTTTTTGAGGATAAAATGTATGTCTCGCAATACAAATATTGTGGTTGTATTTTCTGGGGTTTTGGTAATTCTTGATAATGCACCCATGACTGAACCTTTATCAGTTCCGTTGTCATCCCAACCGGTGACGATATCCCATAATAATAGTTGTCCTGGTGTCTGGGATATTTGGGTGAGTTGTTGGAGGACTTGTTCTATTGGTTCTTCTTCGACTCCGACTATATATAGTAGGGGATAGCGGGCGCGAAGCATGAGGTCTATTTGTTGGAGTAGTTGTTGATGGGGGTTATTCATTATGTATAAATGGGGGGTTAGTTGTTAGTTTATTGGGTTTTTTATTTCGCGCAAAGTTGCAAAGAATAATAAATGTCAGAATCAGGATGTCCAGGATTTGAGGATGTACAGGATGTAATTGTTTGATTATTTGTTAGTTATTGATGATTAGTATGGAGAAAAGTGAATATTTATGAAGTGAGATGGAAGAATAAATATATGAATCTCATCTATCAATCATCAAATTACAATCCTGTCAATCCTTTAATCGGTGGATATCCTGATTCAGACAAAAAATTTTCTTGCTACGGGACAGAGGTAAGACAAGGAAAGAGAAAGAAGGAAAAAGCGCATAGTGTTACTAAGTCCTTGCCGCACCACTACACACAACCCGAAAACCAATAGGGAATCCGTAGCTGTCGTAGGTGTGGAAGCGAAAAGCAGAACGGCAATAAACTGGTGCGTCGAACCATGAACCACCGCGCAGCAGTCTTTTGTTAGTATTCTCGCCATCGCTCAACCATGCGCTACCATCTGTCGGCGCACTTTCATAATTACTATGCCAATAGTCTTGACACCGCTCCCATACGTTACCGTGCATATCGTATAATCCAAAGTTGTTAGCTACTCCAAAGCCGCCTACTTCTGTTGTTTCATCTCTGTAAATTCCTTTAACTGCACCACCATAAGTGCCGTTACCATTATAGTTAGCTAAATCCGTTGTAATCGTCTCTCCAAAGTGAAATGGTGTGGTAGTTCCCGCTCTACAAGCATATTCCCATTCCGCTTCACTTGGCAGCCTGTAGGTGTTTCCAGTTTTTTGGCTTAACTTTTCACAGAAAGCTACAGCATCATTCCAATTAACTCTTTCAACAGGGCGATTACTACCTTTGAAACGAGAAGGGTTAGTTCCCATAATAGTTTGATATTGTGCCTGTGTTACTGGATATTTTCCCATAAAGAAACTAGGAACTGTAACTTGATGCTGAGGACTTTGCCAATCTTTTCTTCCCGATTCATTTTCTGGTGAACCCATCATAAAACTACCGCCAAGAATTACAGCGATTTCCAAATTAACACCATTATCCAAATCTTCTATAAAATATCTAGCTACACACGGCTGGCGCTGAATAATTTCTCCGAGTTTGTTGACTGTAATTACTTCAATTTGTTCTAGTTTTAAACCTTGTTGATTACGCTTTTGTAATATTTGCTTAATTTTTGGATCTGTTATTTTATTTAATATTAAATAAGCCGCATCTTGAATATTCCAAGATGTATCTTTTAACCCTGCAATTACTAAATCTAAACCCTGTTCTCCATAATTCAATGCTTGCTCAAGTGCAGCAATTCTCACCTTTGCATCTGGATTTTGCAACCGTAATTTTACCCCTTCAATACCACCTAAAACGGCAGCACCTTCCAGTGATGGACTTGGACTATTACCACCAAGCACAGCATCGTATTCTCGCGGTTGTTGTGGATTATTCATAATTGGTTAATGGTTGGTTTCATGTATGCTGTATATAAAATAGCATATTATTGTCTGATAGCGAAGCGTGGCGTAAGCCATATCAGGATGTCCAGGATTTAAGGATGTACAGGATGTGATTGTTTGATTATTTGTTGTGTGGTGAATGTTGTGGTTGTCTGAATCAGGATGTCCAGGATTTGAGGATGTACAGGATGTGATTGTTTAATTATTTGTTGGGTGTTGATGATTAGTATGAAGAAAGATTAATTTTGAGGAATTGACTGTAATTATCAAATCATCATCCTGAAAATCCTCTAATCCTGGTTATCCTGATTCAGACAAAAGGTTAATTTTTATGAATGACCGTAATAATCAATATATCATTCACATTTAGTAATCATCAAATAATCATCCTGTTAATCCTATAATCCTGGTTATCCTGATTCAGACATTATGTTACAATCTGAATTGAGAGAAACAGGAGCATAAAACTATGCCATTAATCAAAATACCAAGACATTATCTTATATCTCAAGATGAAGATTCAATTACGGTAGATGTACCAGAATCAATGCTATTACATTGGAAAAAAGACTATGAAAAAATTATTCAAGCTAAAGGAATTTTAAAGCATAAAAAAGCAGCAATGTTAGCTCATTTAGATACTCTGCGTCAGGAATGGGAAGAATGAAATATCTTTATGATACCAATATTTTTATTTACTATCTAGCCGATGATATAACAGTTAATTCATGGTTTACAGAAGAGTTTTTGAATTTGCACGAAATTCTAGTTTCACCGATTATCCGTATTGAATTACTGAGTTTTATCGGCTTATCAAAAGAAGAGGAACAGTCTATTGAAGATTTACTATCCCAGTTTAACACAGTTCCATTATTGCGAGAAATTGAAAATCAGACAATCCAAATCAAACGACAATATAAAATTAAACTTCCTGATCCAATTATCGCCGCTACAGCAATAAATCAAGACGCATTTTTAGTAACAAGAAATGTCAGTGATTTTAAAGGAATTACTGGACTAAAGATTGAGAATCCTTTTGTTAGTTGATAATGGAGGACGATAAAACAACAGCCATTAACCATCAAATAACTATCCTGAAAATCCTATAATCCTGGATATCCTGATTCTGACAAAATAATTAATTCTTAATAAAAAAGTATGATTTGAACATAAAAAACCATCAATATTTGTCATTCTCAATAAGTAGTAAAGGTAATGTTTATGTCAAGACGAGACTTTGAGAGAGACGTTGACAGAGACTTTGAATATATTCGAGAATGTGGAAAAGTCGGTAAAACATCAGCTAAACCAACTCCTGGTGTCCTCTTAATTGGTGGTGCAGAAGGTAAAAAATCAGGAGAAGATGCAGCTACAAAATGGTTTTTAAAACGAGCAGATAAAGGTAATTTAATAGTGCTGCGGACGGGTGGACTTGGTAGACAAGCTGACTGGGTTTGTGATAGTTATAGAGATTTAATTGGTTCTGCTGCGGAACTTTCCATAGATAGTCGAGATGCAGCAGATGATCCAGAAGTGATTGAATATCTGCGTCAAGCAGACGCAATATTTATAGCAGGTGGTGATCAAAATGCCTATGAAGATTATTGGGAAGGAACAAAAGTAGAAGATACACTCAATTATTTAATTAATGAAAAAAAGATTCCCATTGCGGGAACTAGCGCAGGGATGGCAATTTTAGGAGATTATTATTATGTACCTTCCCACCGTGGTGTCATCAGTTCAGAAATTTTAGATGATCCTTTTCATCACAATACAAAAGATATTTACCGTAGTGATTTTATTAGAGTTCCATATCTGAAAAATGTGATTACTGACACTCATTTAGATAGGGTTAATCACAACCATCCAGAACCAAGATATGGAAGAATTTTTGGATTATTAGCTAGAGTTGTTTCTGATAGTAATCGCCTTTCTGTATTTGCTATTGGTTTAGAAGAAGGTGCATTTGTTGCTATTGATGAAAAAGGGATTGCTAAAGTATTTGGTAATGGTGAAAGCAAAGGACAAGATGCCTATTTTCTGCAAACTAATAGTGGATTACCCGAAAAAGTAGAACGGGATTTACCAGTTATTTGGAATCATAATGGTAAAGCCGTAAAAGTTTATAGAATTGCTGGTACACCAGAAGGAAGTGGACATTTTGATCTGAATAATTGGTCAAATGCTAAAGGTGGAAGTTGGGAAT